>CAZWGG010000061.1:6928-13951 GCA_964633305.1 uncultured Bacteroidales bacterium | reverse complement strand
TTTTTGTATTTTATTATAAAACAGATGGTTAATTAAATTTTATTCAAGTGAAATTATGAATTCGAATGAATTAGAGGAATTATTAATCAGGATAAGAGATAAGGAACTGGAGGTGAAAGATGCAATTGAAAAATTTAAAGACCTTTCGTTTACAGATATTGGACACACAAAAATTGATAATCACCGAGAACTTAGAACCGGTTATCCCGAGGTTATTTTTTGTGCAGGAAAAACAGTTAACCAGGTAAAAGAAATTATTGAACATATGTTTACTAGGGGAAACAATATTTTGGCTACTAGGGCAACACAAGAAATGTTTGAAGCTGTAAAAGAGGTATGTAAAATTGCTGAATTCCATTCATTAGCCAAAACAATTACTATCCGGCAAAAAGAACATCCGGTACCTAAAACAACTATTACAATTGTTACTGCAGGAACATCCGATATGCCCATTGCCGAAGAAGCTGCAATTACAGCTGAAATTTTCGGAAACAAAGTTAAACGGATTTTTGATGTGGGTGTGGCTGGTATTCACCGGCTGTATGATAAGTTGCCTGAAATTAGAAAAGCACGTGTAGTGGTAGTAGTAGCAGGAATGGAAGGGGCATTACCAAGTATTGTTGGAGGGCTTATTGATAAACCGGTGATAGCAGTTCCAACAAGCATAGGTTATGGGGCTAATTTTCAGGGACTTTCTGCACTATTAGGCATGCTTACAAGTTGTGCCAGCGGGGTAAGCGTAGTAAATATCGATAATGGTTTTGGCGCCGGATATATGGCTAGTATGATTAATAAACTCTGAATATTTAATAGGATTAACTGGAAGATATTTAAATTATGCCTGATTTTGGAAAAGTTGTTCTTTCAACTGCGTATCTGCCCAATATACAATATGTTACAAAGTTTATTCTCTATAAACAGGTATATATTGAGCAATATGAAAACTTTCAAAAACAATCTTTTCGAAACCGGTGTATCATCTATGGAGCCAATGGGCCAATGTCACTTGTAATTCCGGTTAAGAAGAATCATGAAAAAAAAACAGTTACCAGGGATATAGAAATTGATTATGATACAAAATGGCAACATCAACATTGGAAATCTATTTACTCGGCGTATAAGAATTCTCCTTTTTTCGACTATTTTGAAGATGATTTTTATCCGTTCTATATACGAAAAGAAAAATACCTGCTGGACTTCAATTTTTTGATACTGAAAACCATTCTTAAAATTTTAGAAATTAATTGTTCGTTCCAAAAAACTAGCAAATACCTGAAAACATTTGAAGGAGATGATTTCAGGGTGTCTATTCACCCAAAAAAAAGGCTCTCAAAACCTGATGATCAATTTATTGTAAAAAATTATTGCCAGGTTTTTTCAGATAAACACGGGTTTATGCCTAATTTGAGTATTATAGATTTAATTTTTAATAATGGGCTGGACGCTTATTCAATTCTGAAACAGTCAATAAGTACCAATCTTCTACCCAGAACGGGATAGTTGCATAATTTTCAGGTTTAAAATCGGGGCATAAGGTTTTTATTTTTCTATTATCTTCTACATCATACCGGATAAAAAGTTGTAAATACTTGTCTTTTTGTTTGGTATTTGAGGGAATATCGGCTTTTTGAATATAGGTATCAGAGGGTCGTAAGTTCGAATAATAGTTATTTTCAAAGTTATATTCCGAACTATTGTCAGGAAAGTATAAAATACAATAAAATATGTGAAAGAAAAATAACACTACTCAAAAGCATTAAAATGGAGAAACCTGAGATAAGAAGTTCCAGTTCCCAACTTTCCTGTTGTAATTTTTTAATCCATTTGTTTTCCGGTTTGTTGATATTATCCTTGGAATTTTCTTATAATTTTTCTGAATGATTTAGGGCCTGTCTAGCAAAGCTTTACAAAGCTATAAAAAAAGGAGACAATGAAACACTGCCTCCTGAACCATATTTACTAACCCTAAACCTATAAATCTTAAAACCTAAATCCGATGGTTGCTAATAAACGAAGCCGGTTGTTTTTAATATCGGCTATATTGTCTGACTTCATACCTAGTATTTCACTATATGAGGTATAGAGGTTATATTTTTCTTCATGTAAAGTATAAACGGCGCCAAAATCAATAAAGAAATTTTTGTTCCTTATCCCAATACCACCTGAAAAATCCATGTGATTTGATTTTTCATTAAGCTCTCCACTTTTATAAGGACTTGGGAAATATGCAAATCCTCCCCTGGCTGCAATTTGGCCGAATCTAACTTCTGCTCCTGTTCTTATATTAAAAACATTGGAAAATGCTTCTTTAATTATATTGTTTTGGTCATAAATAGTTTGTTCAATATCAATGTTGTTCGTTTTTTCCCTAAAGCGCATTTTTGAATAATCAACATATTCTATATCTGCACTTATTAATCCTATTTTACCAATTTGAAAACCTATACTTCCAATGGCTTTCAAAGGGGATAACAATTTATATTCAGTTAACAAAGCATCAAGCCGGTCACCATTTGAATTTGTTGGGTACGCACTTGCTGTAAAACCATCATTAAAATTTGATCGTAAGGTTGTGTAAAACTCGTCTTCCAGGTTATACAGTGTAGGAAAATGTAATGCAGCTCCAATCCTCAACGCATCAATGGGACGGCCTATTACTCCAAACTTGAAAGTATAACCGGTTCCCCTTGTTGTTAATTCCTGGCCAAAAGTGAAATCAGTAATATCAGTAGAGGTTTGAGGAATATTTATTTCTTTATGATCGTTAAATTCTGTATATCGTAGATTGGAGATAGCTAAACTTGCCCCAAAATAAAGTTTATGGGCATAATTTGCGCCAAAAGCAAACGACCATTCTCCAATCCCCCCTTTGGTTTTTATTGTTCTGCGTTGATTTATAGGCAAGGGGACTGGTGTCGAATATTCATAAGCAGTACCGGGAATGGTATCGATAACATACGCGTCAAAAGCAAGTCTTTCCCAAAAAGCATCTAATAATTCCGGGTTTGTACCCCATGCATAATCAAGAAAATAATCAGCAAGAGAAGAATTTGTATTTGTCCCTTCAACAAGAATGGTGTTATTAAAGTTATTTAAACGATTGTATGCGATGCCAAAACTGAACCCTGCCCATCCATCTTCTTTATTGGTGTTATATGCTGAAACAAAACCAATATTACTTAAATTGAATTTATATTTAAAATCTTCCGCGGTATTAAAAAAATAATTTGATTCGTTATTTGTATAATTTACTGATGGAGTAATAGTAAATTCCGATTTTCTGTAAACTCCCAAACCTGCGGGGTTAATCATAAAGGAAGACATATCACCTCCCAATGAACCAAAAGCCCCTCCCATACTAATTGACCTTGCTGTTGTTGTGGGAAGATTTTGAGAGTATCTTAAAGCATCAACATAACTTTGGGAAAACAGAGTTGTTGATACGATTAGGCTGGTTATTATTAATGTTATTTTTTTCATTTTCTTGAGTTTTTTAATAAAGTATTCCCTTTTCTTCTGATAATTTCACCAGAAAATTGTTAATTAAAAATATTAACTAGTATTAGTTATTTATCTTCTGCCACTGCTTGAGCTGCTAGATCGTGAACTTGATGAGCTGCTAGAGCTACTGCTAGAGCTGCTTCTTCCCGAACTTGAATAGCTACTGCTTGAACTGCTTCTACTTGGGCTTGAATAGCTCCTGCTCGGGCTTGAATAACTTTTGCTAGAGCTGCTTCTGCTCGGACCTGAAGAAGAACTAGATCTTGAATAACTGCTTGAACTACTACTCCTGGCACTTGTACTTGGTCTTGAATATGTACTGGAACTACTTCTGTTACTTGTACTTGGCCTGGTATAAGTTGAACTGCTTCTTGAGCTTGAACTTGAACTAGGTCTTGTTCTAGTATATGATGGTGAAGTTGTTCTTGAAGAAGGATTTGTATAAGTATTCCTGCTTGTAGAACTTGTCCCTGAAGTACTTCTGCTTGTACTGGTTGAAGAAGACCTTGAATACTCCGGTTTTTGTGAAGCACTGGGTCTTGTATATGTTGATGAATAGTTTCTTCTATCGGTTGTAGTTCTTGTATATTGTTGTCTTTCAGAAGTACCTTGACGTGTCGTGGTTGAAGTACCAACACTTCTTCTACCCTCTGATGAAGTAGCTGTTGTTCTCCTTGTTGTTGATGTAGACGTACGGGAAGTATTTCCGGAAGCAACAGATGTTCTTCTTCCATCGGTTGCAGAAGTTTGTCTTCCTGCAGTGCTTACAGCAGTTCTGCTTGGTGAACCGGATGTCGCTGTTCTTCTTCCGTTTACCGAAGAAGTTGTACTTCTTGTAGCACTCGCATTTGCTGATGAAGTAGCATTTGCCCTTCCTGAAGAAAAACCTCTTCTAGCTCCGTAATATACCCGACCGGGATGATAATAATCATTATAATAAGAAGAGTAATATCCTCCATAATAATTGCCGTAATACCCGTCATACCATCCGTTCCCGTATCCTCTCCAATAAGAATATCTGTAAGGTGAATACCAGGAAGAATAATAGAATGGACTTCCATAATAGAAACTAAAGCTCCATGAGGGAGAATACCAATAAGAGTAGCCTAATGACCAATGAATTGGACTATAATCGTACCAATAAGGATCATAATACCATGGATCGTAGTAACTGAAATAATGAAATGGCCTGTGAAACCTTCTTATTCTTGATGCCCAGTAGTAGTCATCGTCGGAATAATAATTATTGGTAACATATGTATTACCATCTTCTTCATAATATTCAGTATCTACATAATCTTTATCGTTATAGGCTTGTTCTTCTTCATACTCAATTGTATCAGGTTGTGTCCTGTAATTTCCTTCAACATTCTCATGATTTTCAAGTGATGAAATATATTTTTCATAATCACTCATAGGCCTTGTAGTGGCCGGTTCTTGCTCTACAACAGGTTCTTCAGCTACAGCCTCTTCCGATGATGGTGTATAATAAATATCATCGTACTCGGATGCGGCTTGATAGCTACTGGAGCATGATGTGAAAAAAGCTCCAAATATTGCTGCTATGGTTACTAATGTTTTCATGTCTCGGCCTCCATTAAATTTTATGTTGTGAAGATATGATTTTATTTTTTTATTTTGTACGAAATTAAATTCGATAATGATACGACAAATACTATACCAAAATCTAATTTATGGCAAAAGAATTAACAAATAAAGAAGAAAATTATTCTCAATGGTACAACGATTTAGTTGTTAAAGCCGACCTGGCTGAAAACTCGGCCGTGAGAGGATGTATGGTTATAAAGCCTTACGGATATGCAATTTGGGAAAAAATGCAGGCAGGATTGGATGGACTGTTCAAAAAACATGGTCATCAAAATTTATATTTTCCGCTTTTTATTCCAAAATCATTTTTAAGTAAAGAGGCCGATCATGTGGAAGGCTTCGCCAAAGAGTGCGCTGTGGTGACCCATTATCGCTTAAAAAGTAATCCAAATGGAAAAGGAGTGGTTGTTGATCCGGATGCCAAACTTGAGGAAGAATTAATAATCAGGCCAACTTCCGAAACAATAATATGGAATACATACAAAAACTGGATTCAGTCATACAGGGACTTGCCTTTACTTTATAATCAATGGGCAAATGTGGTGCGTTGGGAAATGAGGACAAGGTTTTTTCTCAGGACTACCGAATTTTTGTGGCAGGAGGGACACACTGCTCACGCTTCAAAAGAAGAAGCAATTGAAGAAACATTACGAATGTTGGATGTATATGCCCAGTTTGCCGAGGAATTTATGGCTATGCCGGTAATTAAAGGAGTAAAAACAGAAGCCGAAAAATTTGCTGGAGCTGTTGATACTTACTGTATTGAAGCGTTAATGCAGGATGGAAAGGCATTACAAGCCGGCACATCGCATTTTCTTGGTCAAAATTTTGCAAAAGCATTTGATGTTACATTCTCCGATAAAAATGGTAAGTTAGATTATGTGTGGGCTACATCATGGGGAGTAACTACAAGGTTGGTGGGAGCGTTAATCATGACTCATTCAGATAATAGCGGATTGATATTACCTCCTAAACTTGCCCCGTTCCATGTTGTTATAATAACCATTTATAAAAATAAAGATCAACTTACAGCAATTTCTGAAAAAGTTGAACCAATTAAAAGATCATTGGAGGAAAAAGGGCTGAGTGTAAAATTTGATAACAGGGAAACCCATAAACCTGGGTGGAAATTTGCAGAATACGAATTGAAGGGAGTCCCAGTACGATTAGCTATTGGGCCTAAGGATATTGAGAACAGTACTGTTGAAGTTGCAAGAAGGGATACATTGGAAAAAAAGATTTTACCCCAAAACGGTATTGTGCAGTATATTAGCAAATTGCTTGACGAGATACAGGCAAACATTTATAAAAAAGCGCTTGAATTTAGGAATAGAAACACGATAAAAGTAAATAGCTACGAAGAGTTTAAACATATCAATGAAAACCAGGGAGGGTTCCTATTGGCTCATTGGGATGGTAGCCCTGAAACCGAATTGAAGATAAAAGAAGAAACAAAAGCGACCATCAGGTGTATACCCCTTAATCCCGATCAGGAAGAAGGAAAATGTATGGTAACCGGTAAACCGTCAAAGTACAGGGTACTTTTTGCAAAAGCTTATTAATGGCTATTTTTTCTCCTGTTAAGAAAAAAATCAATACTATATTTACCGGCGCCATGGGTTAGAAGTACAAAGAGCATTAACAAATAATACAAAGGTATTTCAAATCCATTATTTCCGGCTTCAAATCCATTCGCAAGGTGGACGGTGAAAATTGCAACCAGCATAACGATTAGTAATGGCAATGAAATAACCCTAGTCCCAAAACCCACTAACAATAAAAAAACACCTAGTATTTCTGTGGTAGCCGCCAAATAAACACTAAGTAATGGTGCAGGATATCCCATACTTTCAAACCACTCTGCTGTGCCTTGAATGTTTTTCCATTTCAGTATTGCAGGATTAAAAAAACCAT
>CAZWGG010000061.1:0-6918 GCA_964633305.1 uncultured Bacteroidales bacterium | reverse complement strand
TCGTATTAAAAGTAGAGAGATATCCTTTAAAGTGTTAACTGAATTAAGGTATTTTTTATAAATATTTTTCATGATTTCTTTAGTTTAATATTTAAATATCCAAGAATAATTTCCTGGGATTTCAAGTCTTTAATAAATTGCATGCTATTTTTTACTAATAATTCTGTATTATCTATTTTAAAAGTTTTTTTTACTCTATCAATTATATAGGAAGTTGAATATTTTCCATCACTAAGTAATTCAAGAATAAAAACGTGAAGCACAGAAAGGTTCATAAATTTAACATTTCCTGTTTCAGGTTCACGATATACCATAAGAAAGTAGTTGCCATGCATCTCAATAGCCTGTGATACCGGATAAAGATGAACCGGATAAGTGAGCTGTATAATTTTGTATTCCGGATTAATTGCAAGTATATCATTTTCAAAACTATCATGGACAGTATACAGGGGAAAAGGTTTATCAGGCATGGTGTGTACTTCAATTTCTATCCATTCAAAATAAAGGAGATCATTTAAGAAAGGCTTTTTATATTTAGAACCGAAATGATTAGTTTTTGCATATTGATAAAATTCAAAGGGCAGTTTCCATATTTGTGGAGTTTTTGAATCGTGGGTACTAAAAAATTCTTGTACCATCTCGTCCCATTCTTTATCTGTTACTATTTTTTTTGTTATTGGATAGGCCTGTATAAGGGTATTATTAACAACATTATATACCAGTCTCCTGTAATGGTGAACAGTTTTATTATTTACACCCGGCAATTCAACCATTTTACCGGTGCGACAATAGTCAGCAAATTTGTGCTGTATGTTGGAAGTTTCAGGCAGTAGCTTCATGATGTACCTCCCATTTTTTAGTGCAGATATGTTCAAGGTTCTTTAATTCCTGGGCTAATTGATTTACATTATTCATATTATAATCTCGTTCAAGAAGAACTTTTACGGGTTTAATTTTTTCTATTGTCCATTCGAACAGTTCGTATACCGGATCAATAATGGGCTGGCCATGCGTGTCGATTATTAAATCGGGCTCAACTTGCTCGTGTCCGGCCATATGGATATAAGCCACTTTGTCAAGTGGAAGTTGCAGGATGAATTTTTTAGGATCGTACTTGTGATTAAACGAGTTTACATAAACATTATTAACATCAAGTAGAAGTTCACAATCAGCCTCGTCAACCACCGATGAGACAAATTCTGCTTCTGACATTTCAGGTGCTATTGGTGTATAATAAGAAACATTTTCAATCGCTATTTTCCTCTGGAGAAAATCCTGGACTTCTTTTATTCGTTGTGCAACATGGTGTACAGCGTCTTTTCGGAAAGGAATAGGTAATAGATCATAAAGATGTGCGTTTTTTGATTTGGTATAACTTAAATGTTCGGAATAGATATCAACTTTGTATTCGCTGAGGAATTTTTTTAATTTCTTAATAAAGTTCCAATCGAGTTCTTCCGGGCTTCCGAGCGAAAGGGAGAGGCCATGGCAGGTAATAGGATACTTTTCAACTGCTTTATCAAGCTTCTTTTTCCAATATCCGCCCATGTCTATCCAGTTTTCAGGTGCAAACTCAATGAATTTGGGCTGAAGCAATTCTCCTGAAATGATTTCATCAGCCAAATCACGTCTAAAGCCTATGCCTGTATATTGTTTCATACTCTAAAAGATTTTATTGGTTCTAATAGTATTAATCGAGAGTGTCCAAAATATCATCATTATTGTTCAAATAAATGAAATTGAACACAGAACTACAGAGTTATTTCATAGAGGATACACTGATTTTTCGGACACTCTCAAAATAATACTTCTGGTACTATCCGCACTTTCCTTCCCCACATTTCGACTCAGAAGTTTTATCTTTCTTAGCTTCTTTTTTGTCATTACCACATGTTGCTTCAGCTGATTTTGAGTCACTTGCTTTAGTTTTATCTTTTTTTGCTTCTTTTTTTTCACTTTTTTTATCCTCACCTCCACATTTACCTTCCCCACATTTTAATTCAGCAAATTTGATGGTTGTAGAACTATTTACCGCGTCGGTAACGTTTAATGCACTTTTGTTTAAGCCCAGTAATTCTGTCCTAAGTTCGGCTCCTGAGCCAAGGGCCTGGTAATTGAATAATTCAGTTTCATTAAGATTAGCCGCAGATATTCCGGTTATGGCGCCGGTTAATAATGCACTTGATATCAGTGCTGTTGTTTTCGGATTTCTTTTTGTGTTTTTCATAATTTTTGAATTTAAATTAATATTTAATTAGACTAATTATAAATAAGTTGACGTTTTATTATTTTATTCCTTACATTGTTTTTAAAAAAATTAAGATTTTTTTTGCGAGTTGTTTATAATCGACTGAATGTCTGATTTTTGTTTTGGAGAGAGTGAATAAAAATAGTTGCCTTTTTCAATATTATTTTTTGCTTTTTTGATGGTTTCTGAAATAAGCCTGACTTGATTTTTGTATCTACGACAATATTTACATCCCATTAAATGTAACTTTAAGTTAATTTTATCTTTTGTGGAGATTCTGTCAATTTCGGTTTTTGATATAAGAAAGGTTGCATCATAACACGAAATCATCATTCTACTCATTATCTTCATCAACCTTTTTTTCATTTTTAACTTAATCAAATCAATTAGACCAAAGTTTTTCAATACATTCACGTAATTGGAGACGGGCCCTGTGTAAAATTACCCATAAATTAGACGGTGAAATTTCTACTTCCTTACAAATTTCATCTGATGAAACTTCTTCAATAATTTTCAATGAGAAAACTGTTGCCCATTTTTCCGGTAAATTCCCAATACATTTTTCGAAAATTGTTTTAAATTCTTCATTTTCAACCTGGTCTGCTGAATCAATTCGCCAGCGTTGAGGGTATCTTTCCTGTTTCCAAGCACCTTCCTGCTCTCCACTTGCAATAAATGGCAATCGGGATTGATCTTCAGACATTGAAGTATCTATAGAGTCAGTTTCTTTATTTCTGCCTTTTTTTCTGAAGTAGTCAATTATTTTGTGTTTTAAAATGGAAACTAACCAGGTTTTCTCGCTGCTTCTTCCTTGAAAGTTTTCTATTGCCGATAAAGCAGAAACGAAAGTTTCCTGAACTAAATCTTTTGCCAGTTCCTGGTTAAATAATTTTGATATGGCATAATTATAAAGATAATTCCCGTACTTTTCGACCCAATTTTCTGGTTGCAGATTTTGATTAACTTCCATAAAGATAAATTTTCAACCGAAAGTTATTAAAAATCAGCAAGCAATACTAAAAGATAAAAAGTTTTAACATTCTGTTAAGAAATAGCCAGAAGTCTGCTGTCTCACTTTTGGTCACTTCGGACTCCGGACTTTTCTACCATTACTTACTTAACACTTTAAATTCAACTCGTCTATTCTGTGCACGACCTTGTTCTGATGTATTTGGAGCAATGGGCTGAGTGTAAGCATATCCTTTGTATTCCAATCTATTAGAAGAAATACCTTTTTTTATCAGATACTCGACAACAGATTTGGCACGACTCTCAGAAAGCCGCATATTGGTTTTTAAAGATCCAATGTTATCAGTATGCCCTGAAATTTCGAGTCTTAATCCTTCATTATTTTCCATGAATTTTACCACATTGTCCAGTTGGGTATATGATTCGGGTTTTAATGTTGCTTTACCAAATTCAAAAAAGATGTTCTTCATTACTACTCTCGCCCCAACCTCCACGCGTTCGAGCTTAAAATTCCGGATTACATCATTTTCGTATGATTCCCCAATAAGATTAACTGCATCAAGAAATAACAAATAGCCTTTGGCAACAATCTCAATTCCGTACTGTTTGGGCTCAGGAATTTTAATTTTGTAGTTTCCATTGGCATCTGATAGTGATGTAGCTATTACTTTGCTTTCTTCAACATCTATAAGTTCTAGTTTGGCTATTACGGGTTTTTCATTTTCACTGTCGGTTATCATTCCTTTCATAGTTATAGAAGTATCTATTTCCATTTTAGGAGGAATTGTAAAAAAGATATTATCATAAGGTTGAAGAATACCAAGTATTTCCATATTTTCATCACTTTGCAGCATTTCTTTTTCAGCCCCCAGGAAAATAATCCTGTAAATATCTTTTCCCCCCAATCCACTTTCTCTTATGGTTGAGTAGTAAGCTGTGCGTCCATCCGACATTTCATCATAGAAAACATCGTCATCCGGGGTATTTATAGGGTACCCCATGTTTTCGGGGGCAGACCAAAGACCGGTTTCGTTTAAGGATGTTTTAAACACATCAAACCCCCCCATGGTTTTATGCCCTTTTGAACTGAAGTACAATGTGCTGTCGTTTGGAGAAAGGTTTACTGCAACTTCGTCAAATTCTGTGTTAATAATGTTTCCAAGGTTCTCAGGTTCTTGCCATCTACCTTTAGGGTCTTTTTTGCTTACGTAGATATCAGCGCCGCCCAAAGAAGTTTTCGGGTCGTTAGAAACAAAATACATTGTATTTTCATCAGAAGAAAAACAGAGCGAAGTTTCCCTGTATTTTGAATTTATTTTATGCGAAATTGGCCTTGGTGGTGTCCACTTGCCATTATTTAAATAGCTGCTGAAAATATCCCCTGAATTGGATTTTCCGACATACAAGTATATTTCATTTTTGTCTGGAGAAATTGCTATGGCAGCATTATTGGCTTTATTTCGTTTCTTATTTATCCTGGTATCAAATCGTTCAGCCTGATTCCATGCTCCTCCTTTAAATTCAGAATAGTAAACATCTTCATAAAATTTGTTATCAAAAGGATTTCTTGGACTTTTTTCTTCATGCATCCTTCTTGAGGTAAAAAACATCGTTGATTCATCTTTAGAAATTACCGGGTTATAATCGTCGTATTCGGAATTAATTGCTTTACCCGGGTTTGATACAACCGTTCGTTTCGGTTCTGCAACAAGTTCTTTCCCATTTCTGCATTCTGAAATCAGGCGCTCGATAGTGAGTTTAACCTTGGGTACTTCTTTTGGGTCAAGGCTTTGCAGGTATTCATTGTACTCAAGCATAGCATTGTCAAAATCAAGTACAAGGTGATAAGCCCTGCCAAGCATGAACCTTATATCAGAAGAAACATCAGGGTTATTTTTGTAAGCTTTTTTTAAATATTTAATTGATTCGAATTTATCATCAGTAAACAGGTAACAAATACCAATCATATAATTTAATTCGGCATTTGTTGGGTTATATCTGTATGCTTTTAAATAGTTTTTTCTGGCTTCCCTATACGTCCCTAATCCCTCACTAAATAATATATTGCCTTCTTTAATAGCCTTCCATGCCTCTTTAAACCCAACGTCAACAACTTTAAATTCACTGCGCTTTATTTTCACCAATTGTTGTGCCCGGCACAAAGTTACAGTAATAGCAAGCGTACAAAAAGTAACTATTATGGTTCTTATTATTTTCATAGGTGAATGTATCATAATTACAATTACAAAAAATAGATATTTTATTGTTGTTTACATTCTTCCATATATTGTTCTGCTTCAGAAACACCTAAATCAAAGGCTATTTTCCAATCAATACAGGCTCCCTGCAAGTCGCCGGTAAGTTCTTTAACTAACCCCCTGTTAAGGTAAGCAATTCCATGGTCAGGTTTTTGAACAATAACCTGATCATAATATTCAAAAGCCTTATCAAAATCACCTTCTTTTGAAGCAATATTTCCCAAATTACATAAAGCCATTTCATACCCGGGTTTTAATTCAATGGCCTTTTCAAAGTCCGCTTTAGCACCTTCAAAGTCGCCCAATACAAATTTTGCCCCGCCACGGTTATTATATGCCATGTAAAAAGACGAATCCAGGTCAATAGCTAGAGAATGATCTTTCTCAGCACCCTGAAAATCACCAATTTGTTTTTTTGTACTTCCCATATTGTCATAAGCAGGTACTAAATTTGGTTCATAATTTAAAGCCATTCGATAGTCATAAATAGCACCCTGGTAATCTCCCATTCTTCTTTTTGCTGAACCACGGTCGTGGTATGCTTTGGCATAATTCGGTTTTGTTTCAATAGCTTTGGAAAAATCGAATATAGCAGCTTCATTATTGTTTTTAATGAGATGTAAAAGCCCCCGGAAATAAAAGACAGGGGCATAATTATAACCGTATTGAATGGCCTTATCATAATCGGCCATATTTACACTTGATGTATCTGTCCTAAATTGGACATAGGCACGACAGAAATAAGCTTCCCCTAATGAGGGATTTAATTCTATGGCCCTGTTAATGTCATCAAGTGCAGCATATTCATTGTTAAGCTGGTACTTAGCTTTACCCCTTTGCAAGTAAGCTTCAGAAAATTGAGGATCGAGCTCAATAGCTTTATCCAATTCAGCAACTGCCATATAGTAATCTTCAGCATGAATTTTTTCTAAAGCTTGGTTAAATACTTGTTCTGCTTGTTTTTTTCTCTTATTGTCAACCGAATTATCATAAAGATTTTGAGAATGGACAGATGTTGAGAAAAAAACCAGGATTAAGTATATTAATGTTTTTTTCATAAACATAAGCATTGAAGTGTATTATAATCTTTCTAAAGTTAATTGGTAAAATAACTTTATACGAGATATTTTTTATAAAAATAAAAAAATTAATTTAGAATTATTAGAAAATAAATGAATTCAATTTTTTATCTTTGAGATTGTTGTGATATATGGTTATGTTGTTATGAAAATAGATTTATCATACTTACGTGAAATGTCAAATGGAAATCAGGCATTAATACTGGAGATGATAAATATTTTTCGTAACCAAGTGAGAGAGTTCGAGGAAGAAATGGAATTCCATCTAAAAAAAAAAGAATATGAACAACTGGGTAAACTCGCACATAAAGCAAAATCATCTATTTCAATAATGGGATTAAGTGATTTAGCAGCAGAGTTAAAG
>CAZWGG010000060.1:10551-13954 GCA_964633305.1 uncultured Bacteroidales bacterium | reverse complement strand
ATTAATAAGAAAAACAAGCCAGGTTAAAGAAATTGATGCGTATACCATACAACATGAGCCTATTTTTTCAATTGACCTGATGGAAAGGGCAGCCAACGCGTGTGCCAGATGGATAAGTAAAGAAATTGCCCCTGGCCATACCATAAAATTAATTGCCGGGCCCGGGAATAACGGAGGGGATGCCTGGGCTATAGCCCGTATGCTTGCAGCGAAAGGGTATAAGAACCTTACGTTTTATTTACTAAAAATATCGGAAAACATATCGCCCGATTCACAAATTAATAGAAAACGCCTGCAAGAGCGGGAACTGGTTGATATTATTAATATCACAAATGAGAAAGAGTTTCCTGAAATCAAAAAAGACGACATAGTTGTTGACGGGTTGTTCGGCTCGGGTTTATCAAGGCCTTTAGAAGGATTAGCGGCCAACCTTGTAAAACATATTAATAAATCCGGTGCAAGGGTTATATCTGTTGATATCCCAAGTGGGCTCTTTGGTGAAGATAATACATCAAACATAAAAGAGAATATTATTATGAGCTCCGATACCCTTACTTTTCAATTTCCCAAGCTTTCTTTTTTTTATAGTGAAAACGAACAGTTTACCGGAAATTGGCATGTTTTGCCTATTGGCCTTCATGAAGAAATAATAAGTAAAACCCAAACAAATTTTTACTATTTAACCCGTGACGAGATTGCTTTAAAAATTAAAAAACGCGAAAAATTTTCGCATAAAGGTACATACGGCCATGCCCTTCTTATAGCCGGTTGTTACGGGATGATGGGGGCCGCGGTTATTGCCTCCAGGGCTTGCTTAAGAACAGGTGTTGGATTGGTGACAACGCATGTTCCCCGCTATGGGCTCAACATTATACAAACAGCAGTGCCCGAATCGCTCGTGAGTATTGACCAGTCGGATATGATGTTTACCCAGCCGCCTGATTTGTCAGCCTATACTTCAATAGCTGTAGGACCGGCAATAAATTGTAAGGGTAATTCACAAAAGGCACTTAAAGAATTGCTTGAAAAATGGGATAAGCCTATGGTAATTGATGCAGATGGCCTGAATATCCTGGGAATGAATAAAGACTGGCTCGCGTTAATTCCAAAAAACAGTATTCTTACGCCACATCCTAAGGAGTTTGACCGTATTGCAGGAGAAAGTAATACCGGTTTTGAACGCAACGAAAAGCAAATAGAACTGGCACAACAATATAAAATTTATATCGTTTTAAAGGGTGCATATACAGCTATTGCCTGTCCAGACGGACGATGCTATTTTAATACAACCGGTAACCCGGGAATGGCAACTGCAGGAAGTGGTGATGTATTAACCGGAATAATATTATCTTTATTGGCCCAGGGATATTCGCCTGAAGATGCTGCATTAACAGGAGTGTTTATCCACGGACTGGCAGCAGATAGGGCAGTAAAAAAGACAGGAGAATATTCTCTTATATCAACAGATATTATTGATTATTTGGGAGAGGCTTTTTTACAGTTGACAAAAACTAAAAACGAGAAAACAACATGAAAATTTCAACAATTATTTTGGCATTATTTTTTGTGGCATGTGCACCAGTTTCCAGGGTTTATGTTTCAAAAGTTCAGGATCCCAATTTATTAAAACAAAGCAGCTTGGTTTATAACCTGCCCAAAACGGGGTTAAAAATTTCAATATCTGCCGTAGAAATAACATTTGTTCCGGGGCCTTATCATAACTATGCCTCGAAATATTTAGGTATTGAGGGAGCAAGGCATGAACTGGCTTCTTCATGGGAAATTTCCGATGCAATAATTGAAAGTGTCCGGGAGCCTGATCCGGATTACTTCTACACAGTTAGAACAGAAAATGGGATAAAGGATTGTTATGAAGAAATTGAAATGCTGGCCGAGAAAGGATTGATACTTACCCCGGCGATGTTGATCAAGGATGGTCCGCTTTATTCGGGTTTTACTTTTTCAAAAGAAATGGTTCATTTTAAAGATTTGTCAATAAAAAGAAATTTAACCGAAAAAAGTCAAACATCCTATAAAAGGGTTTTTCGTGATTCGGCTTTTGTGCAGGTGCCCGTACATACTAAACAACTAAAAACAAAGTCGATAGAACAAAAAGCCGAAGAGGCTGCCAATTTTATTATTAAACTAAGGAAAAGAAGATTTAAATTGCTTACAGGACAAAGTGAAACATCAATTGATGGCGAAGCCATGAAAATAGCTATTCGTGAACTTAATAAAACAGAAAACGAGTACCTGTCTTTGTTTCTTGGAAAAACATATTATGATACCATTCAAAAAACCGTTGAATATGTACCCGATATAAATAAAAAAAATGACCAGGTTGTTCTTTTCAGGTTTTCTGAATCTGAAGGATTTTCAGATGCCCAGGCAACTAAAGGCAAACCAATTTTTTTTGCTATTCAAAGTCAGTCAATAACAAAGAAACTTGAGTTGCCCCGGCCATTAAAAAATGCTGCAGGAGACGAGAATATACTTTTTTACAGGTTGCCCGAGGAAGCTGTAGTAAGTTTAACACAGGATAACAAGATATTATTGGAAGGAGAAATATCGGTTTTTCAATATGGTATAGTTGTAGGACAAGGAATTATTAAATAGGGCCAGTCCATAATGTTCGTATTCTTCGCAAGCCTTATTCAATTAAAATTATATCAGGATAGCTTGCTATTGGGGTATTTAATCTTTGCGCCACAACTAATACGCTGAACTGAGATGTTGGATAGCCTTATCAAGCGAGTAATTGTATTTAATTTCTTCTTTGTATTTATGGCCTTAATCTTTGGAGACCTTCAGATATCATTCCAGTTTTCCCCGTGTTTAATTCTTGAAATCTGCATTTCAGAAACACCGAATGTTTTTGCCAGCAATGTGCCTGGCACGCCAATCTCCAGTTGATGTTTTATAATTCTAACATCAGATACTTTTAGTTTTCTATATCCTTTTACAATTGGTTTTTCGTACTTTTCCTGGAGGAATTCGGGCCATCCTTTCCATTCTTTATACCTGTATTCGGGACGTGCCGGCATATTGGAAGGACGCTTCCAACGTTTATAATCACCCGAGTTTTTTATACCTGCCATTTTTGCAATTTGCGCAGCTTCACCATAATTAACAAATACAGTAGTAATGTTTTGTTTTGGATATCCCAGGAAATCCTGCCAACCCTTCCATGTGTCTTTTCTTTTAAAGTATTCGTTTGGTTTCCTGGGGAAATGCTTTGGGAGGTATTTTCCTGCTTTTTTATAGGCTTCAAACTTTCGGGCAGATGTTACTTGCAAAGGGACAATATTTTCCTGTACCCATTTTCTTGCAACATTGTATGACCATCGCAAGATTTTGTCGTAATCATCTATTTTAAGATTCTTTTCCATCAAAACAGATCTGA
>CAZWGG010000060.1:0-10541 GCA_964633305.1 uncultured Bacteroidales bacterium | reverse complement strand
TTTCCATCATATTTAACGTTTTTTATATTTCACGGTTATGTTAATTAACTAATTACACTCCAATCTATTGTCTTTTTCTTCAAATTTTTTACCTGTTCGGCTAATTTTTGATTTTTGATGTCAGAAAGGTTGGTATCCTCATAAAGTATTTTTTCGGCTATATCCCTTGCAAACTGTATAATTTGGCCATCTTTACCAAGGTTAGCAATTTTAAGATCGAAAGGTACACCACTTTGTTGGGTCCCTTCTATATCACCTGGACCCCTGAGTTTAAGATCAACTTCTGCAATTTCGAACCCATCATTAGTAGCAACCATGGTAGCAATTCGCTTCTTGGCTTCATTTGATAATTTATTAGAAGTCATTAAAATACAAAAACTCTGTTTTGCACCACGACCTACACGGCCCCTAAGCTGGTGCAGCTGTGAAAGGCCAAATCTTTCGGCACTTTCAATAACCATAACAGTAGCATTGGGTATATCCACTCCTACTTCAACAACAGTTGTTGCAATAAGAATCTGAGATTTACCTTCTGCAAACAGTTTCATTGATTCGTCTTTATCTTTAGATTTCATCTGGCCATGTATGCAAGTTACAACATACTCAGGAGGGGGGAATGCCCTGCTGAAACTTTCATATCCATCTTCCAGGTATTTATAATCCATTTTTTCCGATTCTTTGATCATAGGATAAACAATAAATATTTGCCGGCCTTCTTTAATTTGTTTTCTTAAAAAGCCAAACATGGGCAATCGTTTTGAATCGTAATAGTGATATGTCTTAACCGGTGTACGGCCGGGAGGCAGTTCATCAATAATTGAAACATCAAGATCCCCGTAAAGTGTCATAGCAAGTGTACGAGGTATGGGTGTTGCAGTCATTACCAGGACATGCGGTGGTTTTTCATTTTTTTTCCAGAGTTTTGCCCGCTGAGCAACACCAAACCTGTGCTGTTCGTCAATAATTACCAAACCCAGGTTATTGAACTGAACAGGGTCTTCAAGTAGCGCGTGTGTGCCAATTAGTATATGAAGTTTTTCGTTTACCAATTGTTCAAATAAAATGTCCCGTTCTTTCTTGCGTGTAGACTTTGTAAGAAGGCCTACATTAATCTTCATTCCTTCTAAAAAACTAACGATAGTGTTAAAATGTTGATTCGCCAATATTTCTGTGGGAGCCATGATACATGCCTGGAAACCATTGTCAAGCGCGATAAGCATGCTCATTAAAGCTACCAGTGTTTTACCGCTGCCAACATCGCCCTGTAATAAACGGTTCATTTGTTTCCCGGACCCCAGGTCTTTTCTAATTTCTTTTATTACTCTTTTTTGAGCATTTGTGAGTTCAAAAGTAAGTTTTGCCTTGTAAAAGTTGTTTAGATAATCGCCTACTTTTGAAAAAACAAACCCTTTGAGCCTTTGTTGTCGCGATTGCTTTTGTTTTAAAATATTCAGCTGAATATAAAATAACTCTTCAAATTTTAAACGGTATATTGATTTTTCAAGCAAAGAATTATTTTTCGGAAAATGGATAGTAAGCAATGCTTCTTTACAGGAAAGCAAGTTTAATTTTTTCACCAAATAATCGGGGAGGGTCTCATGCAGTTCATTTTTACCGGATAACAAAAGATTCTCAATAAGTTTTTGAATTGTTTTTGAATTTATATAGTTGTTTTTTAAATTTTCAGTAGTACTATATTGGCCACTTAACGCAGATGTAATACCATCGTTTAACGTCTCAGGAATTTCAATTTCCGGGTGTGCGATGGAAATATTTCGATTATAAATTCCGGGCCGGCCAAAAACAATATATTCTGTATTTACGTTGTAATTTTTCATTATCCAATTAGTTCCCTGAAACCAGACTAATTCTATAATTCCGGTACCATCTGAGAAATCAGCCACTAATCTTTTTTTTCTTGGAGGGCCTTCTGTTCTAAACGTAACAATTTTACCCTTTAACTGAATAAACGTTTGAGAAGTATCAATTTCATTTATTTGGTATATTTTTGATCTGTCAATGTATTTATATGGAAAATAATAGAGCAAGTCCCTAAAAGTGAATATACTTAGTTCCTTCCCAAGGAGAGCTGCCCTTTTTGGGCCTACACCTTTTAAATATTTGATATCCTGATCAAAATAATTATCCATGTAAAGAATTTATGAAAATCTTTAAATTTGCCTTTAAATTGTACCTAAACCTACTCTGTAATTGGTGTCTGTCAATAAAATCCGCATACTTCGTTACTTATGTCCTCATACAGGTCATCACACTAGAGCGTGATTCCCTGCTTTCAGGGCAACACATGCGTTGTCTGCGAATTTTGTAAAACAGGCACTCAACTTTATAAACAAATACTAATCAGCTAAACAAAATTCAATGGCAAAAGTAAAGTTACTATTTCAATATTTATATTACAAATTATTTAGCAAACATGCAGAAGGATTTAGAGTTGATACAGCTGTTATATACGAGTTTGTATTTCATGTTTTGAATAAAAAAAGTAATGGTAATGATTTAGAAAGAATTGAAAAATACCGGGAAGAAATCAGTAATAATAATAATTTTATTGAGATCACAGATTTTGGTGCCGGTTCAAAAAAATTACCTGCAACGACCAGAAAAATAAGGGATATTGCCAGGACTGGTTCTGTTAATAAAAAATTTGGGTCTTTTCTTTATAGATGCACTAAATATTATAAACCCCAGTATGTAATAGAGTTAGGGACTTCTCTTGGTATTAGTACCCTCTACTTGGCAGCGGGCAACCCGCAAGCTAAGGTATTTAGTATAGAAGGAAATCCCAAAGCAGCTAAAATTGCAAGTGAAAATTTTATTAAATCGGGATTCGAGAATATTAAAATTATAAACGAAAAATTTGATGATGCTTTACCAGAGCTTATAAAAAAGCTGGATAATAATTTCTTAGCATTTGTTGATGGAAACCATCGCAAAGAAAGTGTTTTAAAGTATTTTGATCTTTTATCAGGTAAAGCAAACCGGCAAAGTATTGTTATTTTTGATGATATAAGGTGGTCGTCTGAAATGTTTGAAGCTTGGAATATAATTAAAGAAAAAAAGGAAGTAAAAGTTTCAGTTGATTTGTTTTTTATGGGGATCGTGTTTTTTAGTAGTTCTGGCGATAAACAGCATTTTGTTATAGATTTTTAAACTGGTTTCATATCTTTGCGAGAATTTGTTAATCTTTGTTAATTGCCGGTAAATTCCATAAAATTTTTCACATCCAAAAAGAGTAATCTTTCTGGTTAAATGTTAATATTGTATATTTATAATTTCAAAAATAAATATTTCATGTATGAATAATATAATACAGTTAAACAACATTGTTAAGAATTATTATGTTGGAACACAGGTTGTTAAGGCTTTGCGTTCAATTTCAACTGTAATAGCAAAAAATGAATATGTTGCTATTATGGGGCCTTCAGGTTCAGGAAAATCAACGTTAATGAATGTTCTTGGTTGCCTGGATACTCCTAATTCAGGAGAATATATTTTGAATAGTAAGGATGTAAGTAAACTTGATGATAACCAATTGGCAGAAATAAGAAATAGTGAAATAGGTTTTATATTTCAAACCTTTAATTTGTTACCGCGATATACGGCACTTGAAAATGTTATGCTCCCTCTTATTTATGCCGGGATTTCCAAACAAGAAAGGATGAAGCGTGCAGAAGAAGTTCTTACCAGTGTTGGGTTACAAGATAGAATGACCCACCGTCCCAATGAACTATCAGGAGGTCAAAGACAAAGGGTTGCAGTTGCCCGAGCCCTTGTAAATAACCCGGCAATAATACTAGCTGATGAGCCGACGGGTAACCTCGATTCAAAGACTTCTGTTGACATTATGACACTTTTTCATGAAATTCACGAACAAGGAAATACAATTATTATTGTAACTCATGAGGAAGATATTGCAAAGCATGCCAGGCGGATAATCAAATTAATGGATGGGGAGATTGAATCGGACATAATAAATAAATCGACGGTCACGGCAACTGCCTGAAACTTCTTTTACTTTTTATTGTTTCCAATAAAAGAAAAGATTTAAAAAATGAAGATTTATACTAAAGGAGGAGATAAGGGAAAAACTACATTAATTGGTGGTAAGCGTGTATTTAAATATGATAAAAGAATTGAAGCTTATGGCACGGTTGATGAAGTAATAGCATATATTGGATTAATAAGGGACCATTTACCAGGTTTTAAGACAATTGATACCTTAATTGAAATCCAGGATAAACTTATGACCTGTGCAGCAATACTTGCGTCAGATTGTGATGATTGTAATGTGAGAATTCCATATCTTGATAACACGGATATTGTTTTTCTTGAAAAGCAAATTGATGCTATGTCAGAAAAGTTAGCGGGATTAAAATCATTTTTGCTTCCCGGCGGGCATCCTGTTGTTTCATATTGTCACGTAGCAAGAACTGTGTGCCGTCGTGCAGAACGAAGGGTTGTTGATCTTTTATATAATAGTATGGTACCAGAGTTAGTATTAATATATTTAAACCGTTTATCAGATTACCTTTTCACCCTATCAAGGGTTTTATCTGTTGAATTTCAGGCAGATGAAATAAAATGGGAGCCAACGTATGATTAAATAATAATTTTTTTATATTTGCACCATTTTTAGAGAATCATACAAAAAACTAGGATATTATGTATTGGACTCTAGAGCTAGCGTCAAAACTGGAAGATGCCCCATGGCCGGCGACAAAAGATGAACTTATTGATTATGCAATTCGTTCGGGTGCTCCGATGGAAGTGATAGAAAATTTACAGGAAATTGAAGATGAAGGAGAAATATACGAAAGCATTGAAGATATCTGGCCTGATTATCCAAGTAAGGATGATTTCTTTTTTAATGAAGATGAATACTAATAATAGGATTAAGATACTTTAATCCCATTTTTTTAAGGAGTCCAAATAAAAATGTCTTTCTTATTTTTAGGTCGATAGGTATCTAACCAATGAAAATTTTTCAATCGTTGTTCTTCTAAAGTAAGGCCTTTTGGCGGATATAAAATTGCAGTTGGTTTTGTGATAAATTTTATTGAATCTACTTTCCCTTCTTTGAAATAAATAGTAAGATTTGAGCTTTCTGCCTTGTTTATGCCTGTTATTTCATTTTTATCTTTCGGATAATAGATAGTTTGGCCATTACCATTCACATCAATCTTGTAGAGTTCATTATTTTTAAAATAGCATGTCATATTTTTGCCTTTAATTTGATTAAATCGAGTAGTATCTTCCATGCTAACAATAAATGCCATTTGCTGAAGAAACAGCTTATCTATTTTCTTATTTTTTGTTAATATCTCAATGTATTCGGAACTTAGCTGGTGTCCTTCAGACCAAATTACAGGCTTATTAAACAAGCGAATTATCGAATCGGCAAATGAGTATGATAATGAATCACACATAGCCTGCATATTTGATTTAAAGAGCTTTACTTTATAATACCCCCGCAAGAGCTTTGATCCTGAAGTGTCAATTTCAGATCTGAGAGTATCGGCGTGTACATAAATTGAATCTGATTCGGTAATTTGAATAAAAAGAGCGCTATCCGTAAGAAGTGAGTTTTCTGTTTTTTCGTTGTAAGTGGCAAAGTTACCTTTTAGTATAACATTTTGTTCTTCATCAAATAATTCAACATTGTTATATGCTTCTCCATAACCTATATTTCTTTCATAATAGAGGCTGTCCCCACTTATTTTTTGTTTGCTATTCTCTAACCTGGCATTTTTTTTAAGCATCGAGATGTTTGTTATTTGATTGTACCATCCCCTTTCACAATAAATATAATTACTATCGCTAATAATTTCAGTTGGCCCGAGCATATAAGCTATACTTGTTTGTGTATTGTATTTCAAAGTATCTGAATAAATCGTATAGTCAGGATTTTCAACAACAACACTGTCTTTAAAAAAATACATGTGTTTACGGGTATAATAGTAGCCTTGTTTACTGCTAAGTTTGCTATTTGCATTAAGTATATCGGCATTATTTTTGTAATATCCGATACTTTTATTCATATCAAAATCAAGCTTATCTGTTGTTAACGTGGTTTCTTTATTGAGCAATTTCACATTTTTTTCTATCTCTGCAATTCGTGTATTTCCATTATAATAAAGAACATCTCCATATAAGTGCAATGTATCACCCTGGTTTATGTATACATCGTTAAATGCATCAAGTGAATTCAGTTCAGGATAGTAGTATGCACTATCACAATACATTTTTGCCCCCTCGTGTGTAAAAATTACATTATTCCATAGCCTTATGGCCCCATTTGCAATGTTTTCATCAAATTCCATATTGTCAGCATCAAATAATATCTTTTTTGCTTGCTGAGAGTATGCAGATACGAGAAGGAAAACAAGAAAAAAAACAGGCAGTAAAAAATACCTAGAAATATGAGTTGCTATGAATGTCATTTTTTATGTAAAAAGTAGCAAAACACCGACCAAAGTTATTTAGTTTTTACACAATTTAAATGCAGCTTATAAGCACTATTTTAGCCAAGTTTTAATATTAAAATTACAATCTTTATACTTATCGTCAATTTTAATAAAAGTAGTTTTTATTTTATTTTTTATCCATTCCTCAATTATTTCATTTTCTTTTTGTTGCATGGCAAACTGCTTAAATAATGTATAATCATCTTTAAGATTCGCAACATGAGGATTTGAACGTGATTTTAGTTTCACAATTTTAAAAATTGTTTTACCTTTAGAGTCAACAGATTCGTATGGTTCGGATATTTCTCCCAAGGAAAGTTTGTTGATAACTACATAGTCTTTTGTGTCGAATTGATCGAGTTCAAATTTTGTGTTGCCGGTATTAGGGTTAACCAATTGTCCGCCGTTCATACGTGTTTCTTTATCCATTGAAAATAACCTGGCAGCTTCTTTAAATTTCAACGAGTCCAATCTTATGAGTGTTACCAGGCTATCAAGTTTATCTCTTGCTTTTTGTTTTTCTTCGATTGTTATTTTTGGTTTTAATAATATATGGCGGGTATGGATTCGATCACCTGTCCTGTCAATTAATTGAATAATATGATATCCGAAAGATGTTTCCACAATTTTTGAAACTTGTCCTACTTTTAATGAAGACGCTACCTTTGCATATTCAGGATCGAGATCTCCCTTGTTTGACCAACCAATATCGCCTCCTTTTGGAGCTGATGGCCCTTCAGAATATAATACAGCCAAGGTAGAGAAATTTTCACCGTCGATTATGCGTTGTCTCAGATTTAACAATCTTTCCCGAACATTTAGAATTGCTTGTTCACTAGACGGAGGATATAATACAATTTGGTCAATTTCTACCTGGGCATTTATATAAGGAATGCTATCAACGGGTAAACTTTTATAGAAACTTTTGACTTCGGAAGGAGTAACCGAATTGTACTTAGTAATTTCTCGCCTCATCATATCAGTAATGAGCTGCTCTCTTATTGCATCCCGGTTATCTTCTTTTATTTCAAGTATTGTTTTATTGAAATAATCTTCCAGCTTTTCTTCCGATCCGATTTGATTAATAAAATATTGCATACGCTGGTCAAGTTGCATCTCAACTTGGGCTTCAGTAACCACGATACTGTCAATGGCAGCCTGGTTAACCATTAATTTCTGGATCAGAAGCTGTTCAAGAATCATGCACTTTAAATCTTTAGAGTCTTTATAACCTTGTGCCAATAATTGATGATATTGATTTTCAATATCGGAATAAAGTATTTTTTTATCACCAACAATGGATACAATTTCGTCAACAATTCTCGATTGAGAATATGAAAAACCTGCCGCTTCAACTATGCTTATCAAAACAAATAATATTCTCTTCATTCTTTTTAAAAAATTGTAAAATATCCCCGGTTAAGGGCATCATTATATATATCGGATTCAAGTTTGTTTATTAATTGGATTTTTCGTTTAGTCATCATAATAGCCTGTATATCTTCTTCAATATAACTTAAGGGGGCAACTGTACCTATGAGTTTATAATCTTTAATATTTAAAAAGTAATAGTATGTTGAGTCTTTTAAGTCAATATATTTTCTATACCGCAAATACCTGTCGGGATTATCAATTTTAACAGGCAGCCTTTTTTCTATTTCTGTAAAATCTATCCAATCATCATTAAAGTATTCATATTCGGTTGCATATTGAAAAGCATAAGATTCAAGTTTTTTTAAGCTTTCATCTGAGTCCGATTTGTACCACCTTCTTACATTATATATTTGTGGAGAAGACCGTGGTATTTGAAGAAAAAGGGCTTTTACTATATTGTTGTTAAGTATAAAGTTAGATGGATATTGGTTGTAATATTCTTCAATTTCCCTGTGATTTATGATAGTATCGAGCTTTTGTTTTATGTGATTCTGTTCATATTTAAATATTAGTAGAGAAGTTTTATAATTTTCAATTTGTTTTTCTAAATTTTTATCTTCTTCCGTAAGGTTTAGTTCAGCTTTTCGAAGCAGTAGTTGTTTTCGTACCCATTTGTCTATAAAGTCCCTGGCTAATTCTGTACTATCTGATAAAGAAATATTAGAAGGTATGGCATTTTTTAGATCACTGGAATAAAGGTATTTGTCATATACACGTGCAATTGGTCTGCCTTCCGAATGATTACCAATTCTTTTACATCCGAAAAAAGTTAATAAAATTATTATATAAAACAATAATTTATTCATTTTCATTATTTTATTTAGCAACTAAAATAGACAATTTTGGTTTATTCTGTTGTAATTAATTGTAATAACTATCTTAAAAATTGTTAAACTTCTTTTTCTCATTCATTTATATTTTCCAATACATCTTTATTTACATGAATTGAGTATTTGTTTCGCAACGACTTAATCCAATCACTTTCCAGTTGATTTTGGTAATCGGCGGTAACTAACCCGCGTACTTCATTAAGTTCTTTCGGAGAAGGGGGCAAAATAGCGTTAACTACTATTAATTTTGTTTTGTTGTTTTTATTTATTTTCAGATAATATCCTTTTTTCCATTCCAGGTTTTTAATTTCTTCATTTTTTCCTTCTTCATAATATGAGTCTTTTATGTCAATGCATGGGATAGTGTCACTACCGCATAATGATGTAAGAATATCTTTTTTTGACATACCTTTTTTATCTCTTTTTTTTGCAATGGGTAATAATTTGTTGAAGAGAGAATCATTATCAAGAGTATAAGTAGATATGTCAATTCGTTTTTTCCATTTGTAATTGTCACGGTTTTTTTCAAAAAAATTAATCAGGCCAACAGTATCTTTAACCGCTTTGCTCCAAACCATATCATCTGTTAAATTAAAAAGTAATATACCATCATGATATTCTTCCATTAGGTGTCTGAATTCAGGATATTTCTGTTCGAGTGTACTTTTTTCATATTCAATAATTTTTTCTTTACTAAACTCTTGAAATTTTTCATTTACAATGTCTGTAAAAGAAAGCTTTTTGTTGTAATTTTTTTGGTTGGCAATATATTCGGCAAGATCTTTTTGACTATAGTCTTTTTCATTGATTGAAAATACCGGGTCAACTAATCCTTGTGTAATTGAAAAATCCCACAACCCTTCATATATTGTTTCATCCATAAAATCGATAATGGGAAGTAAATTTTCCAAGTATTCTTTATAGTTATTTTGTTTTTTAATTCTTTCAATTACAGCCAATTCATTAAGTTTCATACTTATATCCCTTGATATTTTCTTCTCCAGTTCAGGTTTAAGTTCTTCAAATGATTCAATGCCTTTTTTATCCAGGAGCATAAAAATATGCCAGCCATATTCGGTGGGTATGGGTTCGGTATAATCACCACTGTCGTGTAGGCTAAACACCTTACTTTCCAAGTTTTCAGGTAATAATCCCGATCGGATCCAATTGAGTTCACCATTCCTGTTTATTGTGTTTTTATCTTCTGAATATTCTTTGACCAGTTCAGTAAAATCACTTCCATTTTGTAATTTTTTATAACATTCAATTACTTTCTCTTCACTATTTTTTCTCTCATCAGGATTATCTTTTGGAGCAAGAACAAGTATATGAGCTAATTTCAGTTGTCCCATTGACCGGCGTTTACCTTCCACTTTTATTATATGGTAGCCAAATCTTGTGCGAACGGGCATGGAAATTTCTCCAACTTTTGTATTATAAGCTACATTTTCAAATGGGTATATCATACGAAAAGCTGTAAACCAGCCAAGATATCCTCCGTTTGTTTTTGCTGAAGGGTCATCGGATGTTGCTTTCGCAACCTGGTCGAATGCCTCACCGTTTTTCACCCTTTTTCTTATTTCCATTATTTTTTCATAAGCAGCAAGGGTATCGCTTGGAATAGCGTCTTGCTCGAGCCCTATCATGATATGACTTGCACTTACTTCATTTATTGTTCTTTCATAAGCCTCATGAAGTAGTTTTTCTTTAAATTCTTTATCTTCAAAATAGGGTTTGGCCAGTTGTTCCCTGTAACCTGCCAGTTCATCAACAAACTCTTGAATAGTGTCAT
>CAZWGG010000059.1:0-14018 GCA_964633305.1 uncultured Bacteroidales bacterium | reverse complement strand
TAAAGCTCAAAAATGAAATACGAATTATTGTTGAACAAAACTTATCTGTTATTGCTATTGTTGGAGAACAAATGAAGGATAAGCCTGGAATTTCTGCTAATTTGTTCTCTTCTTTAGGAAGAAATGGTATTAGTGTTATAGCAACAGCACAGGGTTCATCAGAGCTTAATATTTCAGTTGTTATAAATAAAGAGAGCCTAAAAAAAGCCCTTAATGTTATACATGAAGGATTTTTCCTTTCCCATATAAAAGAACTTCACTTGTATCTTGTTGGTATTGGCTCGGTTGGATCAAAATTGCTTGGACAAATAAAGGCTCAACATAATGCACTTTTAGAAGACCATCGTCTGAATATAAATGTTATTGGTATTAGTAATTCCAAAAAAATGTATATTTCTCAAAATGGAATAAATCTTGATACATACAAAGAAGACCTTGATAAATTTGGAGAAAGAAAAGATTTAGATCTTTTTGTTCAAAAAATGAAATACCTCAATTTAAGAAACAGTGTTTTTATAGATTGTACCGCTTCAGTTGATATAGCTACCAAATATAAAGAAGTACTGAGTTCATATATCTCTGTTGTTGCAGCAAATAAAATTGCTTGTTCTTCTGATTATATTTTGTATTCCGACTTAAAACAAACCGCAAAAGATAAAAACGTTAAATTCAGGTATGAAACAAATGTTGGTGCGGGTTTACCTATAATAAGTACATTGAATGACCTTATTAAGAGTGGAGATCATATCATTCGTCTTGAAGCTGTACTTTCAGGCACGCTAAATTTTATTTTCAATGTTTTATGTGAAAAAATATCACTTAGCCATGCAGTAAAACTGGCACAGGAAAAAGGCTATTCAGAACCTGATCCGCGTGTCGATCTGAGTGGCACTGATGTAGTAAGAAAGCTTCTGATATTAGCTCGCGAATCTGGCTATGTTCTTGAAAAGAAAAAAGTGAAAATGAAACCCTTTCTCTCTCCCGACTGTTTTGAGGGAACAATTGATAATTTCTGGAAGAAACTTAAAAGTTACGATGAAGAATTTGAAACGAAAAGAAAACAATTGGCAAAAAGTAATAAAAAATGGAGATTTGTTGCTTTACTTGAAGATGGGAGTGCATCTGTTAAACTCCAGGAAGTTGATTCGAGGCATCCCGCATATAACCTGGAAGATAGCAGTAACATTATTCAAATAAAAACCTCAAGGTATCATGAACTGCCCTTGATAATAAGAGGTTACGGTGCAGGTGCAGAAGTAACTGCAGCAGGTGTTTTCGCAGATATAATAAGAGTTGCAAATGTATAGCTATTTCAATGATTAATGCTGTTATATTTGACCTGGACGGAGTTATCATTGATTCAGAACCTTTGTGGAAAAAAGCAGAACAAAAAGTATTTAAAACTGTTGGCATTACTTTAACTGACTCATTATGCAATCAAACCACAGGACTTGATAATATTAGTACAGTGAAATATTGGTATTCTTGTAAGCCATGGAAAAATAAGTCGGTAGAACAGGTTGCAAAAGAAATACGTAATGAAATAATAATTCTTATATCAAGCGACGGTGTCCCTGTAATTGGAATATACGAAATAGTTCGTTTTTTCAGTGAAAGAAATATTGAAATGGCTGTAGCTTCCTCATCAGAAATGAAAATTATTCAGGCAGTTTTGGAAAAATTAAAATTAAAAGATAAGTTTGCAGCCGTTTATTCCAGTGAATACGAAGAATATGGAAAACCACATCCGGCAGTATATATTAAAACTGCCCGGCTATTAAATAAAAAGCCGGAAAATTGCCTTGTGTTTGAAGATTCTTTTTATGGTGCACTGGCTGCTAAATCTGCCAGGATGAAAGTTGTAAGTCTTCTTGATAAGGAACTTTATAAAAACACAAGGTTCGATTTTGTGGATATGAAAATAAACTCATTTAGTAGTTTTGGAATAAAAGAATTTGAACTAATAAATAAGAAAGATTAAAATGAGTTTGGGGAATCTATAAATATGAGTAACCAAATAAAATATTATTCAACAAATTTAAAAGCAGAAAAGGTATCTTTTCGCGATGCTCTTTTGAAAGGATTGGCACCTGATAAAGGTCTTTATATGCCTGATAATTTGCCTTTAATAACTAAAAAGGAATTAAACGAACTAATTGTAAAAGATTATTTTGAAATAGCTTATGCTATTGCATATAAATTTTTGCAAAATGAGATACCTGCAGCCGATCTTTATAATATAACACGTGACGCCTATAATTTTTCGGTTCCGCTTGAAAAAGTCTATGAAAGAAAATATATTATGCGTCTCGATCAGGGGCCAACAGCATCTTTTAAAGATTTTGCTGCGCGTATGATGGGCAGGCTTATGCAATATTTTCTTGAAAAAGAAAACAAGAAATTGCTCATCCTAACAGCTACATCCGGAGATACCGGAAGCGCTATTGCCAATGCATTTTATAATCTTGAAAATATAAAAGTAGTCGTGCTGTTTCCTAAGAAAGAAGTTACTGTCCGGCAACGTAAGCAGATGACTACATTACAGAAAAACATCAGTATTATTGCTGTAAATGGCAAATTTGATGATTGTCAGGCCATGGTAAAAAGGGCATTTTCCGATACCGAATTGGAATACTTACAACTATCCTCGGCTAATTCGATAAATATTGGAAGATTACTGCCTCAATCAATTTATTATATATATTCTTTTGTGAAACTAACTGATGGCAGACCTGATGATTCTGCTGTGTTTTCTGTTCCTTCAGGAAACTTTGGAAACCTTATGGGTGGATTATTAGCCATGAAAATGGGGTTACCTGTTAAACGGTTTGTGATATCAACCAATGAAAATGATGAAGTGCCTGTTTATTGGATTACTGGAAAATATAATACCATAGTTCCTTCTGTTAATTGCATTTCAAGCGCAATGAATGTTGGGCATCCTAGTAATATGGCAAGAATAGTTTCACTTTATGATGGAGTTATGAATGAAAAAGGCATTATTAGTAAAGCTCCCCGGTTGAGTGACATGAAAAAGGAAATGTTTGCAGTAAGCATTAATGATGAAGAAACAAAAAAGACTATAAGGCAAACATATAAAACCTACGATTTATTACTAGAGCCTCACGGTGCTATTGGCTGGGCAGGGTTAATGAGAAACTTTAAGGCAAATGCCGACGATACTAACCCCGGACAATTAAGTATAAGCCTGGAAACAGCTCATCCTTCAAAATTTCCCAATGAAATACAAAACCTTTTGGGTTTCGATCCCGAATTATCAAAAAGCCTTAAAGGATTAGAAGATAAAGAAGAAAAATTTGAAATCATTGATAATAATTACGAAGAATTTAAAAACTATTTAAAAGATAATTATAACTAAAATTTATTAACTATTAACATATGCATGCTGTTTGTTCCGATTTAGAAGGAGTATGGGTACCCGAGGTTTGGATTAACGTCTCAAAAAAGACAGGCATTGATGAGCTCAAATTAACTACAAGAGACATAAAAGATTATGATAAATTAATGCAACACAGGATAAAAATTCTTAAAAAACATGGTCTTAAATTAAGAGATATTCAAAATGTTATAGCTACTTTAAAACCGCTTAACGGAGCACTGGAGATGGTTAGATGGTTAAAGCAGGTAACCCGCTTTGTTGTTGTTTCAGATACCTTTGTTGAATTCGCATCCCCACTAATGCAACAACTTGAATGGCCGTTGCTTGTTTGTCATTCTTTGATAGTTGATGAAAAAGGGAACATAACCGGATACACATTAAGGCAAAATGATTCGAAAAAAAAAGTAATTCAAGCGCTTCATAACTTAAACTTTACTGTTATTGCATTTGGCGATTCTTATAATGATATTTCTATGTTGCAGGAAGCCGATAAAGCCATATTGTTTAAACCTCCGGCTAATGTTGTAAAGGATTTTCCACACTTTCCTTTAGTAAACGAATACCCCGAACTTAAAAAACTAATAAAAAACTTTTTTAATTTGGAAGAGTAACGCTAAATATTACAGAAACGCAATAATAAATATGATTTTGTTAATTTCAGACTCAATGGTTTAATCGGGTATTATACATTTTTTATTGAGGTTAAGTAAATTTTGCCGTAACGATTTTATTTTAACAATATGTTTATTATATTAGATCAGAAAACGTTAGTACTGAAAATTTAAATAAATAATGAGTAATTGTGCATATACAATATATCCTGAAAAGAAATTAGTAATAGAATCTTATTCAGAAAATTTTTCCCTGGAAGTTTTAAAAGAATTAAAAAATAAGGAATATAATGATGATAAATTCAATAAGGATTATGATATCATTGTTGACTTCACAAAGGTGAATATGACTATTGAAAATTTACACATAAAAATAATGTCGTTTTTACAGGAAAATAAAGATAAAGAGGGGAAGGGAAAACGGGCGTTCGTAACAAAAAATCCAGAACAAGTAACAGGCATTATGTTATTTTCAAATATTGTTAAGCAACATTTACCTATTAATGTTGAAATATTCTCCACTTACGAGGCAGCATTCGAGTGGTTACATATAGATGATGAGGATTTGTTAAATAAACTCAAACATTAAACCAATAGCTTGGAATTTCATTGAAAAGCCAATAATTGTCTTACGTCATTCTAATTTTTATGCAATAGAACTCCCTAAAGCAAAAATTGAGAATCGGCTAACTCAGATTCTATATTTTATTTTTTTATCTTAAAAACCAAGTAACACTCCTGCTTTTCTGGATTAGCCGCTCTTAAAAGTGTTCTGTTAATACCTATTTGTATTAAACTTAAACAGTGTTTTGGCTTATTTAAGGTAAAAATTCTTTTAATTTATTAGTAACAAAATCCATTGCTGGTTTAGCTATTTCGTCTGCAGCACACCAATGTATTCCCAAATGTCCTGTTTTTGGCTGAACGAATAAAGATGAAACAATTCCCTCTTCAGTTAATTTTTTATGGTATTCTTCTCCATCATTTCTAATTTCATCATTTTCACACACAACAATAATAGCTGGAGGTACCTTTGAAACATTTTTTGCCAAAAGCGGAGAAATTCTTGCATCATCGCTTTTGTCTGTATCGTTTAAATACCAATCAATAAAAAATGGGTATGTTTTATAGCTAACTGAGCCTTTTGAAAGATTTAATGCTGGATTTACGAGAACTTCAGCCAAAATTGGTACAGGGTTTTCACTAAGTGAATTTACCACACAAATAGATGCAACCAATTGCCCCCCGGCACTATCACCTATCAGTATCAGTTTTCCATTACCTTTCAGCTCTGTCATGTGTTCATTTATCCATTTGAAAATGAAATAACTATCATCAAAAGGAACGGGAAACTTATGTTCAGGAGGGCGTCTGTAATCTACTGAAATTACCACTGCCTGCAAACTGTTGGCTAAATAGCGGCAAATATTATCGTGAGTGTCAATATCCCCTGCTACCCATGCAGCGCCATGTACATAGTAAACAATCGGAAAATTTCCATCTAATGCCGGTTGATAGATTCTAATACCTATAGAATCTTTACCATTAAAGATAAAGTCATTTTTCACAATTGAAACATGCTCCGGTGCTATATTCAAATCACTTATGCTTTGGGCAATAATAACTCGCACTTCATCGGGGGTTGGGATATTGGTTTGAGCCCATAAAATTGGGCCGACTAAACTTAATAATACAATTAATTTGAGTTTCATTATTATGAATATTATAATATTTTGATATTAAAAATAAAGAATTTTGATCGTTATAACAATAATTTTTGTTTTAATAATAACAAAAAACGAGATAACTTTTCTTAATTTTATAGCATAAGGTTCGGGACTTGCTGGAACAAGTTACTTCTGTTAAGCTAATTGAGCCTGATTAATAGTATACGTAACTTAATAAGATATAAAAGTAGAACTAAGTCATTAAAAAAAAGAAACATTGTGATGCAAAGTAAAAAAATACACCTCACTAACGGAGCTTTAATCGGATTGTTAATTACCGCGCCTTTAACCGGAATAATGTATTTTTCATACCAATTGGCAAGTCTACCTTTTGTTCCTTTTGATTTTTTTGACTGGGTGACGATGGTTTTGCCCGGTAACGTGGTCACTTTTGGTATAGATTTGATGATAGACCTTTTTCGGCTTCTTGGTATAAGTGTAGCTGATGCAGCTAAAAGTGCAGAACGGTTTATTGCTGTTTTTCAATTCATTGTGGGAGGTATACTTGCCAGCATTATCTTTTTTGCCGTTTTAAATAAAAGAAATAGTAAGTCTGATATATTTACAGGAATTATAACAGGCATACTTATTGGTTTACCATTTATTACAATTAGTATTGCAATCGGACAATCACCTGTGTTGCCTTTTTTACAAATTTTATGGCTTTTAATACTTTTTATAACTTGGGGATTGATGTTAGGTTTAGGCTACAATTCCATTATATCTGTCAGGACTAAGGATTCTGCGAACGAGAAAAAGGAACCTGACCATAGTAAAGTCAGTCGAAGAAAATTTTTAACACAATTAGGAGGGACTTCTGTCGTCCTTACAGTTTTGGGTGCTTTTGCAGGATCATTACTGGCAAGAAATAAACGAAACCGGCAGGAACATGACCTGAACAATTCAATGGCGCACAGGACAGAAACAGGTAATGGCATGCCTTTTCCTAATTTACATGACCCGGTAATGCCGGCTCCCGGAACCCGTCCGGAGTATACACCCATAAAGAATCATTATAAAGTATTTATACGCACGGAACCTACGGTTATTGACGGAACATCGTGGATGCTTCCTATTACCGGATTGGTTGATCATCCCCTTATGCTTTCACTCGATGATATAAAAAAGAAATATAAGAAACAAAGTCATTATGTTACCCTCTCATGTATATCCGGTAGGATCGGTACCAGTCTTATTGGCACCACTTTATGGAGTGGGGCAAGTTTACAGGATATTTTAACCGATGCACATATTCAAAAAAAAGCCCGTTACCTTTATATCACTTCTGGTGATGGTTTTTACGAAACAGTTGATTTGGAACATGTTTTTGCCGATAAACGAATAATGTTATGCTACGAGTGGGATGGCCGGGATTTGACTGTGGATCATGGTTATCCTTTACGTATATGGATACCTGATCGATATGGGATGAAACAACCCAAATGGATAACAGGTATTGAGGTTACTGATAAATACAAAAAAGGCTATTGGGTTGAACGTAAATGGGATGAAGTTGCAAGAGTGAAAACAACTTCAGTAATTGATACCGTTGCCGTTAATGCAATCTACAAAGATGGAAACCAAAAAATGGTTCCGGTAGGAGGTATTGCCTTTGCCGGTGCCCGTGGCATATCAAAAGTTGAGGTACGTGTGGATAAAGGTCCCTGGCAGGAAGCCAGGTTACGGTCACCTCTTTCAGAAACAACATGGGTGATATGGCGATATAATTGGCCCCTCGAAAAAGGAGAACATATATTTGAGGTTCGTTGTGCGGAAAAAGACGGGACTCCCCAAATTGAAAAAAAACAGTCAAATCGTCCTTCCGGTGCGACGGGTATTCATTCCTATAAAACATCTATTTAGAAAAAATAACTAAATTGATATACCAGTTTTTTTTAACTTGCCTTTTCCATTGAATGGAGCAAATCAAAAAGAAAACTTAGAGATAAATGAAAGAATTAACTATAATATTATTTTGTACATGGAAGTTTGCAGCAACTTTTCCGGTTGCAATTTATGTAATGAAGATGTCAGTTCTACAAACCCTCCTTTACACGAATATCGGAGGTATAACCGGAGCTGTTTTATTTACATTTTTTTGGGATGCCTTTATTCGGTTATGGAACAAATACGTATCAATAAGATATACTAAGCATAAAAAGAAAGCAAGAGTATTTTCTAAAAAATCCAGGCGTTATGTGAGAATAAAAGCCAATTATGGAGTACCGGGAATTGTTATACTAACCCCAGTGATTTTGTCTATTCCTGTAGGTTCTTTCCTTTTAGTGAAATATTATAAAAATAAGATTGCAAACATGATTTGGTTGGTAATGGGAATACTGCTATGGTCAGTCATTTATACTTTTTTTTATGTGCAGGTTAAGAGTGGGTTGATGTGATGAGTTGTTATGTGTGATGAATTGCTATTATTGAGATTAGCCAAATCATTCCCCTTTTACCCGTTGATCATAATTGAAGCCCATAGAGTATTTTTCACCTTTTAACTTATGAATAATACTTTGTTTAATAGCGTGAAATATGATCAGGTGAATATCTTCGGTTATTTCCATATCATTAATAGGAACATGAACGGCCAGGTCGGCCATATTTTTAATTTTACCTCCCGAATAGCCACATACAGCAACCGTGATAGCTCCGCTTTTTTTTGCATATTCCAAAGCCTTTACCACATTCACCGAATTGCCGCTTCCTGATATTCCAATAACTACATCATCTTTTGAAAGATAAGTTTTTAAAGGCTCAATAAATACTTCATCATAGGTTAAATCATTTGAAATGGCAGAAGTACCGGGTATGTTGTCACTTAAGCATATTACTTTGAACCTTTTTTCAAGTTCGTATGATATTCCTTTCAGAAAATCACCGGTAACATGCGAAGCAGTTGCAGCGCTTCCCCCATTACCAAAAATATATACGGTATTTCTTTTTTTTCTGCAATCCATAAGAATATCAACAAGCTTTTCAAGAGCATTGATATCAACTTGTTTCAATACTTTTCCTACTTTATCAAAATAATCTATAAAATCAGATGTTCTCATCGGTAAAGTGAATTAATTTTGATCCGTCACGTTCAAAGGCAAATTCGAAATTTCTGTAGGGCTTAAGCGATTGGATAAGCTTTTTCTGTTTGGTTTTTTCGCAATAAAAAAGCATGAATCCTCCTCCGCCGGCACCAAGAAGTTTTCCTCCTGTAGCACCATTTTTAAGTCCTGTGCTATATATGTTTTCAATATCAATATTACTAATACGTGAGGCCAGTTTTTGTTTCAGTATCCAGTTTTCATGAAGTATTTTGCCAAAATCATCAAGGTTTTCCTTATACAAACAATTTCTAAGGTCAAAAACCAATGAAACCATTTCTTTCAAGATGTTAAATTTGTCGTCCTGCGAAGCATTTTTTTTCTGTTCAGATAAAATATCAGATGCTTTTCGTTGATTTCCAATGTAAAACATTAATAAATTATGCTGTAAGGCATTGTATATTTCATTTTTAATATAAAGGGGTTCCACAATTACACTGCCATCCGGATTAAAAATAATCACGTTTAACCCTCCAAAAGCTGCCGCATATTGGTCTTGTTTTCCAATAGGCTCGCCAAGCAGGTCGATCTCAATTTCACATGCCTCTTTGGCAAGTTGTTCATGTGAAACATATTCCCTTTTCACAGCATAAAGGTTATGCAATAATCCAACTGTAAATGCAGAGGATGACCCCATACCGCTTCCCGCAGGGATATCTGCAATTGAACTAATTTCTGTCCCCCCGGGAATATTTAGTTTTTGCAGCGTTTCTCGAAGAATAGGGTGTTTCAGGTTATTAACTGAATCGACAGTCTCTGTTTCCGAATATTTTATCCTGATTTTATCAGGATAAAAAAACTTATGAGAAGAAATATACATGTATTTGTCAACGGAAGTACTTAATACGGCGCCCTTGTGCCTTGAATAGAATGTCTCCATGTCTGAACCGCCACCGACAAAACTAATTCTAAAAGGAGTACGGGTAATAATCATGCTTATATTGCATTTATAATGAGATCAGCAAATTTACGGTCTTTTTCTATTAATTGATACTCATCGCTTTTTCTTTTTTGAAAAAGCTTATCAATATCATTCTTTTCTTTCTTTCGCCAACCATAGTATTGATATAGTCTTTTTTTCAACAAGTTTTCTTTAATATCCATAAAAATACGAATATCTGCTAATTGTCTTATTTTATATAACCCTAATACAACAATTCCTTCTATTAAAATAATTTCCTGCTGTTGAAACCGGTACTCTAATGGTTGTGAAGTACGGTCGGGATGATTAACATAAGTTTGTAAGCTAAGGATTTCTCCATTTAGCAATTTCACAATATCATTTTCTATTCTCGATGCCTGGAACCTGTCATAAACATTCTTACATGGTTCTCGTTCATATTCAGGTAATATCCAGTTATCGAGTTCAATTCTTAATATGCTGTTTCCTGTTTTTTTAAACTGATGTTCGAGATAAGAGGCAAAATTGCTTTTTCCCGATCGCGTATTACCTGCAATAGCAATAATTACAGGCATTTTTTCCTGTTTGTCAACCATTTGCCTGATCTCTGAGAAATATTCAAAATACGGATCATTAAGAATGAAATCTGCAGCTTCTTTCAAATTGGCAAAGAAAAAATCGGGTTTAATACTGGTTTTAACGGTACCATAGCCAGACATGACCCCAATAGTCTTGCAACCTGCATTATTTCCGGCAAGTATGTCTCTTTCCGAATCCCCGATCATCCAACATTCTTTCAAATCTAAGTTAAAGTTCCTGGCAGCTTGAAGAAACATACCCGTCTTAGGTTTCCGGCAATTGCAATCAATTTTGTACTCAGGTCGTTCTTCCGGATATCCTTTATCGGGGTGGTGAGGACAATAATAAATGGCATCGAGTCGTGCTTGTTGATTTCCCAAATCTGTTTCCAGCTTTTTATGAACAATCTCCAATTCTTCGATTGTACATAAATTTCTGGCAATAACCGATTGGTTTGTTACAACTATTGTCAAATAATCTGAACGATTTATGTTTCTGATAGCTTCTCCTGTAAAATCATAAAGTTCGAGATTCTCCGGATTACTTATGAAACTTTTTTCAATATTTATAACACCGTCCCGATCAAGAAAAATTGCTTTTTGTTTATTTTCATAATTGAATTGATAGATTTTTCCGGAAACGAAATCTTCATTTACTTCTTTCCATCTCTTGGGTGTCCCCATATCTTTTAAATATTCGAAAGTCTGGTAACCAAACATATTTAAATCCTTGAAGATTTTTGGAAAAACTTCTTTACCAAAATCGGCTTTTTTTCCTTTCTCAAGGTATTTGAATATACTGGGAGAAAAGATATATATCCCTGAGTTTACAAGATTCTTGTAATATTTCAATCCGCTATGTGGTTTAGGATGAAATGCTATTATTTTATCATTCTTATCGGTTTCAACCAGGTCACTATCATAAGGATGATTATTTGGATGTAAAACAAGTGTACATGGGCTGTTTTTTGCTTTATGAAAGTCGTTCAAACGTTTTAAATCCATGTTTACCATCACATCTCCATAAAAAACAAAAAAATCTTTATCTAGGTAATTTTCCACTTCCTTAATACCTCCCACTGTGCCTAAAGGTTTTTCTTCCTCAAAATATCGTATGTTTATCCCATAATTTTCACCATTCCCCAAATGGCTTATAATGACATCTTTAAGATAGTTAACCAAAATAATTATTTCTTCAACCCGGTATTTTACCAGCAGATCTATTTGGTGTTCAAGAATAGACTTACCACCTACCTTTAGCATAGGTTTGGGAATTTCCCTGGTATGTTTTCCAAGTCTTGTACCCTTACCACCGGCCAGAATAACTGCTTTCATTTAATTTTTATTGCGATAGTATAAAAAATGTAATAGGATGATTTACATTCAATTTTTCTATAAATCTTAATCTTAACCTGCCCTATTCATAGATTCTTCGTTGTAAAGCAGGTTAACCCGATTTAGTTACACTTAGTTTTTGTAAAAAAGTTAGTGTAACTTAATCGTAAACAGTTAAATATATCAAATTCATGAATTAATTAGGTTAAAAAACAAAGAAAAACAAAAAAAGGATCAAAAAAAATTTTATTTTTTTGTTTTTTCTAATCCCTTGTTTATTAATTCTTTAATTTGTTAATTTTTTGTTGATAAATCATTGATTATTAGGCTCTTTTTAACCTTCGGTTTGACTAATTTTTATTATCTTTGTTAGATAATTCACAATAGTTTAAGAAAATAAATGATATTGGAATTTAAATACGTGGGAATCTGTATATTAAGAGGGTAAATAGTAAATTTTAGTAGTGGTACCATTTTTTTTTGATCCCAAGACAGAAATAATAAGTTTTAAAGAAGAAATAATTGAAGGAATTGAATATGAATGAAACGGGAAGCCAGGACAAAAAGCCAAGGAAAGATAGTCGCAATTATTCAGCTGAGAATATACAAGTTTTAGAGGGGCTGGAGGCCGTTAGACGAAGGCCTGCCATGTATATCGGGGACATTGGGACAAAAGGATTACATCATCTTGTTTACGAAGTAATTGATAACTCAATTGACGAAGCACTTGCTGGTCATTGTAATAATATTGAAGTAATTATCAACGAAGATGGTTCTGTTACAGTAGTTGATGATGGAAGAGGAATACCTACCGATTTTCATGAAAAGGAGAAAAAATCTGCACTTGAAGTTGTTATGACCGTACTTCATGCAGGCGGTAAGTTTGATAAAGATTCTTACAAAGTATCTGGTGGGTTGCATGGGGTTGGAGTTTCATGTGTAAATGCCCTATCTTTGCATCTTGAAGCCATAGTATGGCGTGAGGGAAAAATTTTTAAACAGGAATATGAACGAGGAAAGCCACTCTATCAAGTAAAAGAAATTGGAGAAACTGAAAAATCAGGTACTACGGTTACTTTTAAACCCGATGATACTATATTTTCCACTACTGAATTTAGTTTCGAAGTACTTTCTTCAAGAATGCGTGAACTGGCTTTTCTTAATAAAAAACTCCGGCTTGCTATAATAGACAAAAGAGAGTTGGAAGAGAATGGAAATGGTGGACATTATCGCTCCGAATCATTTTATTCGGAAGACGGGTTGAAAGAATTTGTTGAACTGCTTGACTCTACTCGTGATAAGCTCATTGAAAAAACCGTGCATATTGAAACTACCAAAAATGAAATTCCTGTTGAAATAGCATTACAGTATAATACTTCGTTCAGTGAAAATATTCATTCTTATGTTAATAATATTAATACTATAGAAGGAGGTACTCATCTTGCAGGTTTTAGAAGAGGGTTAACCAGAACTTTAAAGGCTTACGCCGAAAAATCGGGTATGCTGGCAAAGCTTAAGTTCGACATAAACGGGGATGATTTCAGGGAAGGATTAACAGCTGTAATATCAGTGAAAGTTGCAGAACCCCAGTTTGAAGGACAGACTAAAACAAAATTGGGAAATTCAGAGGTTATGGGGGCTGTTGACCAAGCTGTTAGTACATTACTCGGTCATTACCTTGAAGAAAACCCGAAAGATGCCAAAACCATAGTCAGCAAGGTTATTTTGGCAGCCCAGGCCCGTCATGCCGCCAGGAAAGCCAGAGAACTTGTTCAACGAAAGAATGTACTCTCAGGCTCGGGTTTGCCTGGTAAACTTGCTGATTGTGCCGACAGAGATCCTCAGGCAACAGAAATATATCTTGTTGAAGGTGATTCTGCCGGGGGAACAGCCAAGCAAGGCCGTGATAGGAAGTTTCAAGCTATTTTGCCGTTACGAGGAAAAATTCTTAATGTAGAAAAGGCTATGCCCCATAAAATATTTGAAAACGAAGAAATAAAAAATATATTCACTGCACTAGGGGTTACCATTGGTACGGATGATGACAGTAAGGCACTGAACCTTGAAAAGTTAAGGTATTATAAAATAATAATAATGACCGATGCCGATGTGGACGGCAGCCATATAACAACTCTTATTATGACCTTCTTTTACAGGCATATGGAAGACATTATAAAAAATGGTCATTTATACATTGCCACCCCACCTCTTTACTTGGTACGAAAAGGAAAACAGGAAATATATTGCTGGAACGAAGAAGATAGACTTAAAGCTATTGATGAGTTAGGAAAAGGAAAGGAGGGATCGGTTCATATTCAACGATATAAAGGTCTTGGAGAAATGAATGCCGAACAACTTTGGGATA
>CAZWGG010000058.1:0-14067 GCA_964633305.1 uncultured Bacteroidales bacterium | reverse complement strand
AATACATGTTTGGAAAAGCATCTGGCAGAAAACATGCATTAGTAATAAATTGGAACTGGGGACTGGGACTTGGTCTAATACTCAACGGGCAACTATATCGAGGGGCAACAGGTCTTGCCGGTGAACTCAGCCATATCAAAATGCAGGAAGAAGGGGATTTATGTATATGCGGTAAACGCGGATGTTTGGAAACAGTAGCTTCAGCTACAAAACTTGTTAACCTGATAAAAGAATGTTTATCATCAGGTATTCAATCTAAACTTTCCAATCGCTTTAAAAATAACCCCGATGATTTAGAACCTGCTCATATTGTCGAGTTTGCTAAAGAAGGGGATGAATTATCTATTGCCGCATTGAACAAAGTAGGGCAGGCTTTAGGAAAGGGGCTTGCCATAATTATTCAATTGTTAAACCCGGAGATTATTGTATTTCAAGGACCATTATCAAAAGCAAATCAATATGTTATTACACCTATCCAACAATCACTGAATCAATATTGTCTTGAAAAATTTAGTAAAAATATAAACCTTGAAATATCAGAACTAGACGATATGAATGGACTATTAGGTACAACTGCTATGCTGTTTCAGAATGCATTTAGTACCTCAGGCTCTCAAGAATTACTAAATACTATAGAATAATTTTTTATTAATTAAACCGAGAAATATGAGAACGATTCTATTATCAGTGTTTTTGTTATTCCTTGTTTTTGGAACAAATGTTCTTGGACAGGCGATTACAATTAGCGGAAAAGTAAGTTCTGCTGAAGACAATCAGCCCCTCATTGGGGTTTCAATTGTAGTGAAAGGCACTACAACCGGTGCTGTTACCGATGTAAATGGTGTATATTCTATTGATGTTCCATCAAAAGAAAGTACATTGGTTTTTTCTTACATTGGTTATCTGGCTGAAGAAATTGTTGTGGGTGAGCAGACGACTATTAATGCTGTCTTAATTCCTCAAATTGAGAATCTTGAGGAAGTAGTGGTGACAGCCATGGGTATCAAACGTGAAGAAAGATCGTTGGGTTATGCAGTTAGTACTATTAGTGCAAAAGATATTACTTTATCTGGTACAACCGACTTTGCTTCCGCACTATATGGTAAGGCTGCAGGCTTAAGGGTTAATGCGGCAAACGGTGGTGCATCCAGCGCTGTGAATATCCAGATAAGGGGGGTTACTTCTATTAACCTTAATACCCAACCTTTATATATAGTAGATGGGATTCCCGTCCGTAACCATCCCTTGTTAAACTATGATAAAGCAACCAATAATACTTCATTCTGGGATGAACAGCGGGTGCGGGAAAATGGTATTCTGGATATTAACCCACAGGATATTGAAAGCCTTACTGTATTAAAAGGTGCCAGTGCATCGGCTTTATATGGTTCTGAAGCTGCAAACGGCGTGATTGTTATTACTACAAAAAAGGGAACACAAACACAAAAAGGACTTGGTGTGGATGTAAGTTACCAGTATGACGTTGAACAATTGGCATTACAGCCCGATTACCAGAATGAATATGGTCCTGGGTACGGTTGGGAATATAATCCGTATTTTGGAGCAGATGATGAAGGCTTTATTCATGAACCTGATGGTTCGATACATCCCATATATAGTGCATATGGCCAATTTGGTCCTGCTTTTGACGGACGTACCGTAAGATACTGGGACGGTTCGTCCCGTGCTTATAATGCACAACCGGATAACTACAAAGATTTTTTCAATACCGGTTATAACTCTACAGCCAATATTGCTTTTTCGGTTGGTTCTGAGAAAGGGGCATATCGTTTTGCTTATACACGAACGGATTATAAGAGTATAATGCCCGGAAGTAATTTGAACAAAAACTATTTTAATTTCACTGGCGCTTTGAAGCTTAGTGATAATGTAAGCATCGATATTGTGTCAAACTATATCAATAGTTATACTCATAACAGGCCATATATGATGAACCGGATATTTACTTCATTCAGCGGGTTTTTCAGCCGCTTTGATGATATGAATGCTTATTCGACTAAGTACCAAACCACAAAAGGGTATAAGTATGTCCCTTATGATCAAACCCAATATGATCCTGATGAAGCTTTATTGTATAGTATGAGGGCATACGACGTGTTGGAATACTTCTGGAAACAGTTAAGAAACAGCTATGATGAATATCTTGATCGTTTTATCAATAGCGCCACGCTTACTGTCAAACTCGCAAATAAATTAACTTTGCGTGGTCGTTTCGGTAACGACTTTACCACTATGCATACTGAGAGAAAAGAACATAATGAAGTTCCTTTGACATATAGTACCACGGGTTTTTACAACATGCAAAATGGCCGTTACAGTCTTTTATACGGCGATGCTTTGGTTTCCTATGACGATCATTTAACCCCTGATTTGGGTTTCACGCTTACCGGGGGCTTTACCGGGAAACGCGATGTTTACAACGAAGCAAGTTCCCAGACAAGTGGAGGTTTAGTGGTTGAAAACTGGTTTAACCTAAAAAATTCTGCTAATAATAGAGAAACACAGAGTGCAACAAAATATCAGTCGTATATGGCCGGGTTTGGTATGGCAGAATTTTCTTATAAAGACTGGTTGTTTCTCCAGGGAACAGGCAGGTATGAAGCCACATCCACGTTGCCTCCCGGCGAAAATTCATACTTTTATCCTTCTTTTAACAGTAGCTTTGTATTTTCTGATGTTTTTGACTTACCTGTTTTTATAAACTACGGAAAGTTGAGGGCTTCGTGGGGTATCGTGGGTAACCACCCTGAAATGTACCAAGCCAGTGTTGCCTATTCCCAAGATGTTGTTTTCGCTCCGTCTGGCAGTGTGGTCTACCAGTATCCAGCTAGCAATAGGTATGGTAATGATGGGATAAAGTCGGAAAAAAAATATGAAACAGAATTTGGTATTGAAACCAGCTTGTTTGGAAATAGAATGGGGCTAGATATTTCTTACTATAATAACAAAATTGTAGACCAGATATTATTTTTGACCATTCCAGCTTCTGTTGGTGCCGAAAGTATGCTGGCTAACATAGGAGACCTGACTAACCAGGGATTTGAGCTTTCCTTAAACGCTACCCCGGTAATAACGAGAACTTTTCGCTGGGATGTCCGGTTTAATTATTCTGTTAACAAGAACCGTCTGGACAAACTGATGGAAGGAGTTGATTTTATTGAAATGTACAATGTTGATGGAGGCTCTGTACTTATCAGGGCTGAAGTTGGTGAAGCATTGGGAGATATTTATGTACATCCCATATTAACGAATGACAATGGTCAGAAAATTGTAAATGATGAAGGTTATTATAGCCTTGACTATGACAATTATGCTAAAGTTGGAAATGTAATGCCCAAAGCGGTTGGTGGTTTTTCCAATACCCTTTCATACAAAGGTTTCTCCCTTGATTTTCTTATAGATTATAAATTAGGAGGAGATATGATATCTACCGGCATGCATTATATGACGGGCGCTGGCATGTTTGAAAGTAGTTTGAAGTACCGGGATGCAGAGCATGGCGGTTTGTCATATAACGTTGACGGGGGAGGCAATAAAGTGCTTGATGAAAATGGCCTTTATCATGATGGTGTTATACTGGAAGGTGTAACTGCTAGCGGTGAAACCAATACGACTATTGTTTCTGCTCCGAGTTATTACCTGGATTGTTTTGGATGGGGGACATACGCAGGTTACTATAACCGATACGACAATGCCGTAAATGAGAATAGCTATGTAAAAATGCGTGAGATGGGCTTGTCATATAATTTGCCTAGTTTAGTGGTACAAAAAATCGGATTTCAGCGTTTGCAACTCCGTCTTGTGGGTAAAAACCTGTTTTACATTTGGAAAACATTACCAAACAACTGGGACCCTGAAGCGGCAATTGGTTCCAGTTGGTTGGCCCAGGGTATTGACCAAGGAGCTGCAGCTCCTACAAGGAGTTTGGGATTAGTACTTCGCGCAAGCTTTTAAATTGAATATATAGTATACCTTATAAAATTAAAATTTAAAACTGATTCAATATGAAACAATTAATAATAAATATCAGTTATATTCTTTCATTACTAATAGGATTTACTTCCTGTAGTAAAATGATAGAAGATGATTATATAAACCCGGATAAAATTACTACCGCGGAAATTGACAAGCTGTTTACACGTATGATGCTTAACGATTATATAAAGCCTACCTACTGGGACTATGCCACATTTGTTACAGGGGTAACTGCCAAATATTCACAGTTCATAGGAATTATGGTTGGAACTGATATGTACCAGCCGTCTGGTTCGTATAACCAGGATCGATGGAAGGGTTTTTATACCAATGGCATTATGAACCAATACCGTGATATGGAAAAAACTTACAATAATCTTTCACCTATCTCCAAGGCAGAGAAATACGTCTATTTACAGGTTGCCAAAGTGGTCTTATATGACCAGGCTGCTCAATTGGTAGACTTATGGGGAGATATTCCTTTTACGGAAGCCGGGATGCTTAATCTTACCAATACTTTAATTAATGCTAAATTTGATGATGCATCCGAAATATATTATTCAATTATTGACAGTCTGGATGCCCTTAATACTTATTTTTCTACGGCTTCAATATCTGGGCCGGTGCAAAGCAGCCTTAGCAAGCAGGATATTCTTTTGAATGGTAACTTAACATTGTGGAGAAAATACGCCAATTCATTGCGTTTACGTTTATTGATGCGTACTTCGTATTACAATGAAACCATAGCTCAGACAGAAGTAACAGAGATGCTTAATAATCCCAACACCTATCCTTTGGTGGATAATAATTTGGAGAATATTTTATTACAGATGAATCCGGGAGGCGAAGATTTGTATTCCGAAGGGTTACGTGCAGGATTAACGGATAGAGCAACTTCTGGCGGTGCCATTGCACCATACTACATGCTTAATGAGGTTATGGTGGCCAATAATGATCCGCGTGTTGAGGTTTTATGGGACCCCGGAGATTCTGCTATTTTCTATTTTGGTCAGGAATACCTGGGATTAAAACATGATACTACTGTAACAGCTGCTCAATACATGTGGTCACATGATTACCTTGCAACGTATGACTCGTCCACTTTTATCCTGAACTGGAATGTTCCCGGGGTGCTTCTCGCAGCTTCCGAAGTTAGTTTTCTAAAAGCTGAAGCCTATGAAAGATGGTCTCTTGGGACAGCACAGGACGCGTATGAGACTGGTATCAGGCAATCTATTGAATTTTACTACGATATAAACCAGTCAGCTTATCTTAATCCCAACTATAACTACAGCAGGGCCCCATTAAATTCTCCTTCCGAGGGAAGTATTTTAGCATATCTGGCTGAAGCAGGTATTGCTTATAGTGGAACCGAGAGTGAAAGATTGCAAAAAATATGGACGCAAAAATGGTTGAACTTCTTTATTTTACAGGCCGGACAAGCCTGGGCCGAGGTTAGAAGAACAGGATATCCTCAAATACCTTTTGCTTCTGATCCTTCTAATGGTGATCTGCCACCAATGCGATTGCTTTATCCTGATACCGAAAAGAGCTACAATACCGCTAATTATGATAATGTTCGTTCTGCGGATACTCGGGATAATGAAATTTTCTGGGATGTTGATTAATAAAATAATGTTACTACTCCTGTTTTGTAAGACAGGTAGAAAAACATATAAATAATAATTGATTTTTAGCTCCAGATTAACAGTTACATGATGGTAAGAGGCTGTTTCAAAACTATGTGGTTCTCGCCTTCACAACCCGAAGTCTGCTTCGGGTAGGCGAAGGTCTGTTTTAACTCCGTGTAGTTCTGCTTACACAAAGGAATTTCACGAAGGCACACAGAGAAAGAACTGAAAATATTTACTTTTTGAGACAGCCTCTTTTTTTATCTTAAGTTTTCTACAGGATTATCAACTGAGTAATTCAGGTCTCTCATTCCATATTTTTACAACAAGTTCTCCAAAAAGGGAGTTAGCCCATGAAAACCAGTCGCGGGTATATTTTTGAGGATCATCTTTATCAAATCCTTCATGCATGAAGCCTGTCCCTCCATGGGTTGATTTTATCATGCTCAGGCAGTTCTTAATTTCATCTTTATCTTCACTGGTCATTGCTCTCATAATAATACTCAGATGCCAGATATAGTTTTCAGGAGTATGCGGACTGCCCAATCCTTCAGCAAATTTTCCCTTTAAAAAATAAGGATTGTTTTCACTAAAAATAAATTTTCTTGTATTCTGATACAAAGTGTCGGAATAGTTCATGCAGTCTAAATATGGCATAGAGAGTAAATTAGGAATATTTGGCTCATCCTGCAACAGGCAACTACCAAACCCATCAATTTCATAAGCAAGTACTTTTCCGGCTTCACGATGATTTACCCATGCAAAAGATTCAAGCGCTTTTTTCAATTCACTCTTCAACAACTGTATTTGCTCCAGCTTATTGTTTTGAGGAAAAAGGGTGGTATAAACTTCTTCAAGATTTTCCAATGATCGAAGTGCAAAATAATTTGAAGGTATAAGAAACTGGAATATTGTGGCATCATCTGATGGACGAAAGGGAGAACAAATTAGCCCATTTGGTTTTACAAATCGTCCATTACCACTATTCGCAAGGGTCTCAGTAGGTATTGTTGAACTTCGCATAAAGGTATATTCTTTGTTGTTTCCCTCTTTTTTTTGTTGTTTACCAAATACCTGTAAAATGGTACCAATTGCTTTATTCCATCTTTCATCAAATACAGATGAATCGTTTGTAGCTTTCCAGTACCCGTGAAATAAGCGTATGGCATAACAAAGCGAGTCAACTTCAAACTTCCGTTCATGCACACCGGGCCTCATTTCAGCTATATCGCTGTTCCATTGACTTTTTTCATTTTTGTTATACAGAAATGCGTTTGCATAAGGATCAATCAATATTGAGTTTACCTGGCGAAGAACCACTCCCTTGAGCATATCTTGCAATTTTTTTTCTTCCTTTGCCAAAGACAAATATGGCCAAACCTGGCAGGTAGAATCCCTTAACCACATAGCAGGTATATCGCCAGTAATTACAAAAGTATCGGGCTTGCCTTCAGATACACTTGTACGCAAGGTTGTATCGAGCGTATTAGGGAAACAGTTTTCGAACAACCAGGCCAACTCCGGGCTGGCAATATCTTTTTTAACCCGTACAATAAAAGATTCAACGGCATCGCTAACAAATGTCCTGTCTTTTAAAGGCGGTCGTTTAGATTTAAAACTGTTTATATTTACCTTATGAAATGACGTGGGCAGTATACTAAGGCCTGCCGTGGCAGTTACCGAGTTTTTTATAAAATTTCTTCTTTTCATTGGTTGTTAATATTTAAAGTTAAAAGTGCCTTGAGTGCCTGGAGTTTAGAGTGCCTAAAGTGCCCAGAATGTTTAGAGTTTTAAGGTTTTACCAATTGATATGAAAATAGCAAGAATTTCATTTGCTTCAGCTATAATTGGTTGAATGGTTTTAGTACCAATCCAATCCATGTCAGCAATTATTTCCAGCCAATAAGTTGTTTCACTGGCTTCACATTTCCATATAAAAAACCAGCGTTCCACCGTTCATTATGTCATCGTAGTTAATCTTATATCCTGTAATTTCTTCTCCATTTAATATGACTTTTTTTACATGTTTATTTTCATAAGACAGGTTTTTAGCCTGTATTGTAAATTTTTTACCATTTTCCAGGTGCATAACAACTTTATCGAAAAACGGCCGGCCCAGATCAAACTTACCAGATGCAGGATTAACGGGGTAGAACCCTAATGATGAAAGTACATACCAGGCTGACATTTGCCCACAATCTTCGTTACCGCAGAGTCCTTCAATACCTGTGGTATACATTTCATTCATAACTTGGGTAACGAGTTCCTGGGTTCGTTTGGGCATGTCGAGGTAATTAAATAAATAAGCGATATGATGACTTGGTTCGTTCCCATGAACGTACTGCCCGATAAGCCCTGTCATATCCGAAACTTTATGAATACTGGTGTCTATTTTCTGTGTGAACAGCGAATCGAGCTTGGATGCAAAAATTTCTTTACCGCCCATTAATTCGATTAAACCTTCTACATCATGGGGTACAAACCAGGTATATTGCCATGTGTTACCTTCGGTATAGTCGTTGTTAGCAACGGCATTAAACAGTTCTGGGTATGAATTCCACGTACCATCGCTGCGTTTGCCCCTCATAAACCTGGTTGAAGGATCAAAAACATTTCTATAGTTTTGAGCTCTTTTTTGAAACAATTCATAATCACTTTTTTTATTTAATGAATGGGCTACCTGTGCTATACACCAATCATCAAATGCATACTCCAATGTGCGTGATACCGAGTTTTTTTCAATATCGGCAGGAATATACCCCATTTTTTTATAATAGTTTAAACCCGACCGGTTGCTGAGAGCGCTTTTTTTCATAGCTTCATAAGCTTCATTAATATCAAAGCCATCTATTCCTTTTATGTAAGCATCGGTAATTACCGGCACCGCATGATAGCCGATCATACACCAGGTTTCATTTCCCCAAAGCGACCAAACGGGTAAAAGGCTGTCCGGGCTTTCCCTATAATGGGCCAGCATTGAATTGATAAAATCGGAAGTTTTTGCTGTTTGCAACAGTGTAAAAAGAGGATGTGCCCCCCTGAACGTATCCCATAATGAAAAGGTATAATACACATCATAGCCGGATGCCTTATGTATTTTACCGTCAAGTCCCCTGTATTGCCCATCTGAATCTGAATACAGGTTAGGAGCAATCATTGAGTGGTATAAAGCGGTATAGAATATTTGAAGATTGGTATTGTCTTTACTAGCTACTTCTATTTTTGAGAGTTCTTTTTCCCAGGATTTTTGTGCTTCATTCATTACTTGGTCAAAATTCCAGCCAGGGATTTCTGTTAAGAGGTTGTTACGTGCCCCTTCCTCACTAACTGAAGATATTCCTACTTTTAACAGGAGGGCCTCTTTCGTATCAAGATCAAAACTAACTGCACAAGAAGTCCGTTTACTTTTGATATCTTTATCTTCATTTATAATTTCACCGTTTTTAATAAATGTGTGAGAACTAAACGGTTTTGAAAAAACCGCGTAAAAAAATACCCATTGGTCCGGGGCCCACCCTTTTGAGTATCGGTACCCCTGGAGAGTAGAATCATTAACAATTTCAATTTTGGTTTCAAAAGGTCTGTCATAATTAACAGCATGGCCCAGATCGAATAATATTTTAGCTTTTTCAGGATTACTGAATTTATATTTATGAAAACCAGCCCTTCTTGAAGCAGTAAGTTCAACTTTAATTCCGGAGTCTTTTAATTTAACCTTGTAATAACCCGGAGCTGTTCCTTCGTCTGAATGGTCAAATGATGATTTATAGTTTTGCATGAAGTTGGCGCCTTTTTGAGTCGTATCGGCAACAAGCTCTTTGTTTGTAGGCATTACTAAAACATCAAGTAAATCTCCCACTCCTGTTCCGCTAAGGTGGGTATGTGAGAATCCGATAATGTTTGAGCTGGAATAATGATATCCCGAGCACCAGTCCCAACCGTTTACCCCATTATCAGGGCTTAATTGTACCATCCCGAAAGGCCGGGTAGCCCCAGGAAAAGTATGCCCATGTGCTCCTGTACCTATAAACAGATCGACATAATCGATATATTGTTTGTCGTGTGTACAGGAAAAAAACAAGATAGAAGAACAAATAAAAATAAATTTTTTTTGAGCTAATAATATTTTTTTCATAGAATTCAGTTTTTAGTTCAATATTAGTTAAGTATTGTTGTCGAGTATATTTCTCACTTCAATAATTTTTGACAAATCTGCTGTTTTTATGGTATATTCGTCTGTATTTTTTCCCATTGAGACATGTGGGTTTATGTAGTTCATTTTACTTTTCGTCGCTTTTCCAAGAGACATGTGAAAATTTTGTATGCCAATTTTCATAAATTGCCTGACATTAGTCGGGTCAAGTCCGCTTCCCGGCATAATTTCTATTTTATTATCAGCTATTTTCAGGAAATTTTCAATAAAACGAATACCATCAATAGCTTTTTTCTGCTGACCACTGGTTAAAATCCTGTCAATACCTAAATCAATTGCTTGTTGAATAACAGATAACGGATTTTTTGCAACATCAAATGCCCTATGTAAGATAATCTGCATAGGTTTAGCCAGTTTTATCAATTCTGTCATGGTCTTTCCGTCCAATTGGGCATTGCGTAACAATGCCCCTAAAACTACCCCATTTGCCTGATAATGCTTTGCCAATTCAATGTCGGCTTTCATTATAGCTATTTCTTCTTTTAAGTAATTAAAATCACCGGCCCTGGGTCTTATCAAAACACAAATATTAATGTTAAGTGTTTCCTTGATTATTTTTATCATTCCGGCAGATGGGGTCAACCCTCCTTCGGAAAGCGCTGAACACAATTCTATTCTATCTGCCCCTCCTTTTTGCGCTGCAAGTGCAGATTCAACATTATCTACTGCTATTTCAAGCACATTTTTCATACAACTATTTTATTGTAAATTCTTTTTTCAACAGAAATTCATCTGAATTTTTTCCTACATTAATGGCATATTGTCCTTTATATATTTTCCACTTATGCTGTTCTAAATCCCATTTTTGTAATTCAGCAATTGGGATGGCAAGTGTTACTTCTTTTATGTCTCCTCTTTTTATACTTACCTTTTTGAAGGTTTTAAGTTCTTTTAAAGGCATTCTCTCTATAGTAGGATATTGAATATATACCTGTACAACTTCATCTCCATCATAATTCCCGGTATTTTTAACCCGAACCGTAAAATGAATGGTATCACCGGGATGATAAATCTTTTTTGGCGATTGTGCCCATTCATAAGCATAGGATGTATAACTCAATCCAAACCCAAATGGATACTGCACTTTTCCGGTAAAATACCTGTATGTTCTTTCTTTCATACTATAATCTCTAAAATCGGGAATATCATTTACAGACTTATAAAAAGTTACCGGCAGACGGCCTGATGGAGAAACGGTTCCAAATATAATGTCGGCCAAAGCATTGCCCCCTTGTTCTCCGGGATACCATGCTAATAGTATTGCATCTGCATAAGGCTCAATAGCCGAAATATCTACTGCGCTTCCTGCTGTAACAACGGCAATAATGGGTTTATCGTGTGTTTTCCTAAGCCGTTTGAGAAAAACAATATGTGATTTTGGTAGGCTCAACGTAGCCTTATCCCCTAATGAGTCAGACAGAAAAGCATCTCCTCTTTCACCTTCATATAATGATGTTAGCCCTATTACGGCAATTGTTACATCACACATAGATGATGCCCAGTCTCCGCCCATGTTAACCGTATCGGTGTAATTACAACCATGATCGTACTGTACTGCTGTTGCAGGCCCTGCAGCCATTGTAATACCTTCTGCAAAGGTGACCATGCTACCCGAAATTCCATAATAATTGCCCATTAATGCATCAAGGGTAGAAGAATTGGGACCGGTTACCAATATAGATGTATAATCATCTTTTTTTAATGGTAAAATACCATTATTTTTTAGCAAGACCATGCTTTCCTGTGCTATTTTTCGTGCTAATGCCACATGGAATGTGTTGTGTATACTATCAATCCCATATTTGCTATAGGGAACAACAGATATATCATCAAAAAGGCCAAGTTTTATTTTTGTACGGATATTAGCACGCAGGGCATTATCAACTTCTGCCTTGGTTAACAGCTTTTTTTCTATGGCAGACATTACATCGTTTTGTAAAATATCGGCACAATCCAGGTTAACGCCAGCTTTAATTGCGGCAGCAGCAACTTCAACCCTTGTGGGAATCACCTTATGCCTTATCCAGATATCATCCAGTGCCCAGCAATCTGTCACTATGTGTCCTTTAAAATTCCATTCATTCTTTAATATATCACGCAATAAAGTTTTTCCAGTACAGCAGGGCTCGTTATTCACCCGGTTATAGGCACACATTACTGCTTCAACATTTGCATCAACTAATTTCTTAAAAGCATACAGGTATGTTTCCCGTAGGTCCTTTTCGTCTACAATAGCATTAAAATGATGACGAATGGATTCCGGGCCGCTGTGAACGGCAAAATGTTTAGCACATGCCGCTGTTTTAAGATATTTTTTATCATTTCCCTGTAACCCAGTTATAAAAGCGGTTCCTATAGAGGCTGTTAAAAATGGATCTTCTCCATAGGTTTCCTGTCCTCTTCCCCAACGTGGGTCACGAAAAATGTTCACATGGGGAGACCAAAATGTTAATCCCAAATATTGTACTCTCCTGTTCATCCTAGTGGCCAGATTATATTTGGCCCTTGCTTCAGTAGATATAACAGATGCTGCTTGATTAACCAGTGGCGCATTAAAAGAAGCTGCCATGGCTATAGCCTGGGGAAACACAGTTGCTTCACCTCCTCTTGCTATACCGTGTAATGCTTCGTTCCACCAATTATAGGAAGGGATGTGCAACCTATCTATGGAAGGATTTACAAAACCGAGCATTGAAATTTTTTCTTCTAGCGTAAGTGTCTGTAATAAATCATTTACACGTTCTTCTGTTGGAGCATTTGGATTTCGAAACAGGAACTGCTGCTGGGCTTTAATGTTACAAAAGGTAAGCAGTGTAAACGAAAAAATAATTAGATTTAATTGTTTCACACGAATATCTCCTATTTAAATTGTTAGTAATTCATTTATTAGTTCGTTTAGTCAAAGTTGGTGGTATTTGTTGCCTCACCAAGTTTTATTTTTTTAAGGCGTTCGGCGAACCCTCACCAATATTACTTCTGAAATAAATTTATCTTTTACTATTTTATTCGCATAAAAACATAATTCAGGATACAATCTTTTATAAAGCTTTTCAAATGTTTTTAAATCCCCCCTCTGTATTTTCTCCCACATGTTTTCAAATAGTAGCCCCACTGGATTTTTTAATGAGGTTTGCTTTTATCTTACAAATTTATTCAGATTAGAGAATTAACCAATAATTCTTATTTAAAATTCCTTCCAGTCTGAAGAACTGGATTATGAATAACACTTTGTCAAATCTCAAATTTTCTTAAAATCCTTCAAATCTATGTTTAATTTTATTCTATACTTATATATTGCTCGTCTACATTCCATCCCATTAATGAAACTTTCACCTCATCTGTAATGTTTGAAGGAGTATAGTCAATAAAGACCTTTTTTTCTTCGCCAGGCAGTACAGAAATATAATTATCGCTATAAAATACGGGTAAAATTCTTTTTTTGGTTTGAGCATTGACTAATGAAATCCTGTGAAAGAATGCTAACGGATTATATTCAGGATTGTTGATAATCACTTCGATACGATTATCAGATACTTGTTTGGCCTTAACCTTTACTTTAGCAGTTGCCATTTGCTGAAGCCCAGAATAATTTCCGGTTGAATCGGGTAGCCAGTAAAGGTTTTCACTGATAATATCCTTATTTGAATTCAACAAACGTAATAAAAGAAAAATACCTTTATCTTTTCTCATGCTTTCTAAAGTAGTCTTGAGATCAGTATATTTTTGAACCGAGGCAGGGCCAATTTCTACCAACAACATGTTTAATAAAGAGCTTTTACCGCTTATATCACAAGTTTGCATTTCCAACATTAAATCGCGGTAGTGCTGAAAAGTGTTATTTACAATCATTGACATCCCATCCACAGGGTTATACATTACATGCAGGGGTTCACTTCCATGATGCAGGCCATAGAGACAGGCATTGGGATCGAGATAATAATCATACATCTGACCTCTTAATGCTGTCCACGGATTTTGTGTTTTCCAAATAATTACCCCGGTATACCAATCCCATATATGAGCACTAAATCCTTCAATCAGCCCACGGTATTGATCATAATTCACCAACTGCGCTTTGAAGGCAAATTCCTTTATATTTTCAGGTTCTCCAAAAGGAGCAATAAATCGATCATAACTTAAATATTTATGGTAATCCCACATTGAATCAATTTTTTCCGAGGTATTTTGGGGTAAAATCATATTTACTTTCGGTAAAAATCGTTCTAA
>CAZWGG010000057.1:10023-14103 GCA_964633305.1 uncultured Bacteroidales bacterium | reverse complement strand
ATCGGTTGCCGTAGCAAAACTAAAATAATTGGCATAAAAAAGCTCGGGAACGATAAATTCATCACCGGCAATTAAACAGGTTAAAATTGTAATAGTAATAGATTCTGAAGCCCCTGTGGTAATTAGAATGTCTTTGTAATCAACATCTATATTTATTTTCTTATAATATTCCGCAAATTTTTTTCTTAATGTTTCATTTCCTGCACTATGCCCATATTCAACAACCCTTGCTCTTATTTTTTTAACAGCTTTTATTGCTTCATGAGAAGTTGAAATATCGGGTTGACCAATGTTTAACCGGTATACTTTGTTCCCTCTTTTTACGGCATCTTCAGCCAATGGTACAAGTTTCCTTATCGGTGAATTTGGCATTAAATTTCCTCGGTTCGAGATATCTGGCATGCTACTAAATTTAATAAAATACTGTTTCCTAACACATTAGGAAACAAATCAGTTCATAATTATGAATTTTGCTTAAACCCTGCTATTCTTCTTTTACTGCTTCCGGTTCTTTAGGGGTAGCTTTAGGAACTACTTTACCCTTTATTTTTAATATTACAGGAGAATTGGATGCATTAGAAGTAACAGTTATTGACTTATTAATTGGCCCTATCCTGTTCGTGTTGTATTTCACAATAATCTTCGATTTTTCCCCCTTTTTTACAGGTTCTTTAGGCCATGATGGTACTGTGCACCCACAAGATGATTTTACATTTGTCAGAAGTAGTGCTTCTTTTCCTGTATTCTTGAATAAAAACTCACAGGTACCATCAGCGCCTTGCTCAATGGTCCCGTAATCATACTCTGTAAATTTAAACTCAATTCCAGGTACCTTATCGTTTTTATTTTCCTGGTTTGTTGTTTGTGAACAACTAATTGACGCTGCAAATATTGTAGCAGCAAATATTGTTATTAATTTTCTCATAATACTAAAATATTTAAATGATTTGCAAAATTAAGTTATTCAATTAAAAATATCACAATAAGTTTTACTTAGTTTAAAAATTATAATAATAAATCTTGCCTGTTTTAACGAATCCGGTTTATAATATGTTTCTTTATTGTTTATTTTTGCAAATATCTTTTATAAGAATTTTCAAAAAAGTTAGTAAAAAATATGAACATACCGAGCAAATATAACCCTGAATACACTGAAGATAAGTGGTATAAATTTTGGCAGGAAAATAACTTTTTCAGGTCGGAACCGGACCAGCGAAAGCCATACACAATTGTGATTCCCCCTCCAAATGTCACCGGGGTTTTACATATGGGGCACATGCTGAATAATACCATACAAGATATACTAGTACGCCGTGCCAGGATGAAAGGATTAAATGCACTATGGGTCCCTGGCACAGACCATGCATCTATCGCCACAGAAGCCAGGGTTGTAGCGAAGCTTAAGAGCCAGGGCATTGAAAAGTCCGGTATTTCACGCGATGAATTTTTAAAACATGCATGGGAATGGAAAAACACGCATGGTGGAATTATCCTTGAACAACTAAAAAAGCTTGGCGCTTCGTGTGATTGGGAAAGAACAAAATTCACAATGGACGATGATATGTCTGAAAGCGTGATAAAAGTATTTGTAGATCTTCATAAAAAAGGGAAAATATATCGTGGGGTTAGGATGGTGAATTGGGACCCCCAGGCAAAAACTGCCGTTTCAGATGAAGAAGTAATATATCGAGAAGTACAGTCCAGGTTGTTTTATGTTAACTATAAAATTGATGGTGAAGACAGGTTTGTTACCATTGCCACTACCCGGCCTGAAACTATACTGGGAGATACTGCGGTTTGTGTTAATCCTAACGATGACAGATACTCCAACCTGAAAGGAAAAAAGGTTTGTGTGCCAATGGTAAACCGTATTGTTCCAATTATAGAAGATGATTATGTAGATAAAGAATTTGGTACCGGTTGTTTAAAAATTACCCCTGCCCATGATGTGAACGATTATGAGATTGGGATAAGGCATAAACTTAAAAGTATTGATATATTTAATGAGGACGGGACATTAAGCGAAAATGCACAACTATTTGTAGGGACAGACCGTTATAAAGCACGTGAACTGGCCGTTAAAAAACTCGAAGAAGAAGGCTTGCTGGTAAAAATTGAAGATTATGTTAACAAAATTGGTTATTCAGAAAGAACAGATGCGGTTATAGAACCAAAACTATCCACCCAATGGTTTCTGGATATGAAAGAGCTTGCCCAACCGGCTCTTGAGAATGTGATGAATAACAACATTAAACTTTATCCTGCAAAATTTAAAAATACTTATAAACACTGGATGGAGAATGTAAAAGACTGGTGTATTTCAAGACAACTTTGGTGGGGACACCGGATACCTGCTTATTATATTAAAGGTACCAATGATTATGTTATAGCAGAAAACGAAAACGATGCGCTTAAACTGGCCAAAGAAAAGACAAAAAATAAAAATTTGCAGAATACGGATTTAATTCAGGATGAAGATGTACTGGATACCTGGTTTTCTTCATGGCTTTGGCCTATTTCTGTTTTTGACGGTATAAGAAATCCAAAGAATAAAGATATTGAATACTATTACCCCACCAACGATTTGGTAACTGCCCCTGAGATATTGTTTTTTTGGGTAGCAAGAATGATTATTGCCGGTTATGAATACAAAGGTGATAAACCTTTTAGAAATGTTTATTTAACAGGGATTGTCCGCGATGCAAAAAGACAAAAAATGTCGAAATCTTTAGGTAATTCACCGGACCCGCTGGAATTAATAAAAAAATACAGTGCCGATGGTGTCCGCGTTGGGATGTTACTTTGTTCCCCGGCAGGAAATGATTTGCTTTTTGATAAGAGCCTTCCTGAACAAGGCAGGAATTTTGCTAATAAAATTTGGAATGCATTCAGGTTAGTAAAATCGTGGAAGATTGATCCGTCAATTCCACAGCCGGGTTATGCCCATATGGCTACTACCTGGTTTTATGAAAGGTTAAAAAAAGGAATTGATGATATTGAGAAGAATTTTCATCAATTTCGGATTTCAGATGCTTTAATGAACATATATCGTTTATTTTGGGATGATTTTTCTTCATGGTATTTAGAGGTTATTAAACCTGAATATGGAAAATCGATTGATAAAAACACATTAAATTCTGTTATCGATATTTTTGAAAACCTGCTGAAACTGTTACATCCTTTTATGCCGTTTATTACCGAAGAAATTTGGCATCTGATAAAAGACAGGTCAAAATTAGATTGCTTAATGATTTCACGAATGCCTTCAACCAAAACATATGATAAAGAAATATTGGAAATGTTTGAAAACACGAAAGAGGTTATTGGATTTATAAGGAATACGCGGATAGATAAACAAATACCTGGCAAAGAAAAACTAAATCTGAAAATAAAGGCAAAGAATTTTAGGAATAATTTTGATCCGGTCTTATTAAAACTTGGAAACCTGGAATCTATAAATGTCATTACTGACAAACCTGAAGGAGCAGTTAGTCTTATAACAAAAATAGCTGAGTATTATATTCCATTAGGCGATCGGGTTGATCATAAAGAAGAAATCGAAAAAACCGAATCTGATCTGGTATATACTAAAGGATTCTTAGTGTCTGTAATGAAAAAACTTAATAATGAACGGTTTATTTCAAATGCCCCTGAAGAGGTGATTAAGAATGAACAAAAGAAAAAAACAGATGCTGAAAATAAAATAAAAGCATTAGAAGAGCGACTTGAAATGTTGAAAAAGTAAAATATGCATGAGTTTTCAATTGCGCTGAATATAGTTGAAATAGCAGAAAAATCAGCTAAAAAAAATCATGCTTCAAAAATTAATGAAATTGAGATAGAAGTTGGTGAAGTGTCGGGAGTAATTAGCGAGGCCCTGGAAATGGCATTACAATCGGCTATTAACGGCACATTACTTGAAAATGCCAAACTTACTATCCATAAGGTTAAAGCCCTGGCTGTTTGTAATTCTTGTAAAAAAGAATTCAAACCCGATAACCTGGTGACAGTTTGCCCAGAATGCGGGTCCTTTGGCATTGAGATTTTAAAAGGAAAAGAAATGAAGGTAAAATCAATATA
>CAZWGG010000057.1:0-10013 GCA_964633305.1 uncultured Bacteroidales bacterium | reverse complement strand
TTAGACAAAAAAATAATTATTATGAGCGATACTTGTGGATGCAGTGAAGACAATGGGTTTATAATCGCAAAACCAGGTGAAGGGCATCATCACCATGATCACGATCATCATCACCATCATGACCATGATGGTCATACCCATGGAAAACGTATTGAAATAGAGCAGGATGTATTATATAAAAATAATCTGGTAGCTGAACGAAACAGGGGATACTTTGAAGCTAAAGGTATTTTTGCTATAAACCTGGTGAGTTCACCGGGTTCGGGAAAAACAACCATTCTCGAAAAAACCATCTCGGCTTTTTCTAAAGAAATTGATCTTGCAGTTATTGAAGGAGACCAGCAAACAACCAATGATGCCGACCGGATAAATGCTACCGGTGTACCGGTCATACAAGTTAATACGGGCAGCGGTTGCCATCTTGATGCCGAAATGGTAAATTCAGCCATTAAACAACTAAACCTGAAAGACAAATCGGTATTAATGATTGAAAATGTTGGAAACCTTGTTTGTCCTGCAATGTTTGATTTGGGTGAAAAAAAACGGGTTGTAATTGTTAGTGTTACTGAAGGAGAAGATAAACCACTTAAATATCCCTACATGTTTCAATCTTCAAACTTGTGCCTGATTAATAAAACAGATCTTTTACCATACCTGGATTTTAGTATCGATAAATTAAAAGAATACGGGAAAAAAGTAAACCACCACCTTGAATTTATTGAATTATCGGCAAAAACAGGAGATGGCTTCGATAAGTGGGTGGAGTGGATTAAGTCAAATACATAAAATTGAGTAAAAGTATACTATTTGTTAAACTATTGATTCTGTGTTTGTAAAATGTAAGTTAGTGAGCAAAACGCATCCAATCATTCATTTATAACAGCATAAAAATTATCTTTAAACCTATCACTTCCAGGTATCAACTTATCACCAATCTTTTGGAAATTCAGACAGCTTTCAAAAGACAGAGACTATGAAACTAACTGGGATGATCTTTTTTGCCGGGGATGAATACCCGGTTACTGTTTATCGAAAACTCCCTGACTTATGCTACATTGAGGGTAAAATGGAAAATGATACATTTGTTTGCATTTTTAACGGTAAAGAGTTTTTGCAAAAAACAGATGAAGGATATTTGCAACTGCAAAATCCTTTATTTATTGCCATATTATTTTTTGCAATAGGAGCCTTTCTTTTCTGGTATGTTTACAAGGATATTGATTTAAAGCAAATTGGTGATGACCTGGCAAACTTGAAGTATAGCTGGATAGCCTTGTCCTTCTTTTTCGGGTTGCTTAGCCATTTTCTCAGGGCAATACGATGGAAAATATTACTAATCTCTTTGGGATATAAACCCAAAACAGCAAACCTGTATTTCTCAATACTCATCTTATACCTTACTAATTTAATAATTTCAAGGGGCAGAGAAGTGGTTAGATGCAGGTATCATTACTGCGAGAAAAAGAAACTATTTAGTTCATAAATATCTTCTGTTGAAAGGTCAGAGTCGAAGTCAAAAAATTTGTCAATCGCTTTTAACATCTCATCAAATGAGATATACTTGTCATTGTCTAAATCTAGCTTTTTGAACTTTGCCGGAATAGGAACTTTTGTTCCCCTGTTTCTGTCTCCATAACTATCGGGTGTCCTAATATATAAATCTATTTCATTACGTCCTACTGCCATCGATTTATCAAGTTGTGCAATCAAATCATCTTCTGTAATCTCCACACCACGGTCATCAACAAATGCCCCTTGCCTTGAAAATTTCTCATCATCACGATAATCCGGCACATCATCACCATCCGAATCGATAGGACAACCGGTTGAATCGGTTTTCGCACCTATAGGTGTTCCCGGACATTGGTCCCAGCCATCAGGCCATCCGTCGTTATCTTCATCATCGTAAAATACAGAATAATCATAATCAATATCACGAAACAAGCGTTCCATTGTAAGTGTTTTGGCAGATGAAAATAAATCAAGATGAATAGCTACATAAGTATAATTAAACCAATCTGTTAAATCATCTCCTATTATTCCCGATGTATTTTTGCTACTTACATGATCTATGTTATCACTAAACGTATAATGAAAAGAATTTGCCACACGAAGGGTTAACCTGTTGGAAATATGCATATCGAGTCCAATATCTAACGGAACAGAAAAAGCATATTCAGGATAATCTCCTGCTCCCCAGTCCATAGTTTTAATAGGCGTTTCATAAACAAAATCACGTTGCATGAGTTTGCTATTATACATATTGACCGGTAATTCCTCTAAATTTCTAATTGTCCCATCTGACCAATAATGATATAACACGTCGGTTTCGAGGGTTCCTGTTTCCGTGTTAAAATAGCTTCCATACAAATCGGTTTTTGAATTAAAAATAACTGTTTCAAAACCAATGGCAATAAACGGTTGAACAAGTCCATACCGCTTTTTGTACAAGTGGTCGAAATCATAATTCAGGTTAACTCCAAATGCATAAATATCGGTTTGGAAATTAAAATTCCGGGTAAGGTCATCAACCGATCTCTTATTACCGGTAAGTTTCCCTCCGATAAAATAGAAATTTGCCTTTATAAAGTGAGAATTATCCACATAAGTGGCTAAATTAACTTTATAACCAAGTGTTCCTAATGTGGGAGTATAATAATTGTTTTTAACATCTCCAAAATAATTGAGCACACCAGCGCCAAATCCGACAACAGGTTTGTATACGGGGTTGATATTTTCAACCTCTACCTTTAGCAATTTTTCTAATTCGTCATCTTGCGAAAAAATAGGTAAGTTTATTGAACTTACAAGTAAAATAAAAAAGGTTATGTATTTTTGAAAACGATTCATAATCTCAAATCAATATTTTCTTTTTTATTTATACCATTTCTGATTTGCCACCATAAGAGCCTCTTGTACAGTTATTCTTTGTCCCGAGTTATAAGCAGAAACAAAAGCATCATCAATAATGGTTGTGTTCCAGATATGTACCCTGTAGTCCCTTGCATCTTTGTATACTTTAAAAGAACCCAGGGAATATTTTATCCATCCCAGGTGCTCTTCTTTTCTCACATCCATATCAAGATTAAACTTTTTAAAATATCGTTTTATATCAACAGGTTTATGTCCTGCTGCAATTTGAATACGATAATATATTCCCTCTTCCGGTTCGAGCAGGTAAGCCAGGTGATTACTTCTCCGTTTCCTGTCAATTTGTCTAACCGGTGTTTTATCAGATATAGGTTCTCCAATGTCACCAGGTCTTTTATCAATTTGTTGTGTTGGTATTTCCACCGGCCTGCTCTTTACGTCATTGATAAGATTTTGGATTTCATCATTTGAGAGATTCAGCAAATTGGTTTCATTTTCTACTATGTCAATGCTTATTGTTTTATCCTTTACAAGATATGAGAAAGTACCTGTAATTTTTGGCAACTTCGGAGCAGCCCCGTTTTGAGGAATAAGCCTGTAACTAACCAAGAAATGTGGCTCAGCAGGCAGGTTCATCCACATAAATTTTGCTTTCTGATTTTTGAATGTAAATATTGCATCATTGTTTTCAAGAGCAATTGCATTATACCCTGCAGGTATTATCTCTTCAATTTTAGCATATTTCTTTTTATCTTCCTTATTTACAAGAATATTTACAATGTATTCATCACGTGAATCGTTCAAATAAGGTTTTTGCCTTATACATACAATATTACCCACATCTTCTGATACGGGTTGAATATATTGAATAACTTTTTCTTCAAATTCATTGATATCAACAAGTAATGATGGATCAATATTTGGCGATGGTTGGATAGTGATAGTCTGTGGATTAAGTGATACTGATTTTCTTTGGTTATTATCAATGTAGGAGAATTTTCCATCAAGGGTGAACATCCCTTTTAACCTCTCATCAACCTTAATTTTATATGCGAATGTAAATTCATTACTTTCAGGTAATCTTAACCAAATCATCCTTACCCTTTTATCGGAAAAAGTAAAATCGGAGTTAGAAGAGATATAAGATGAAGCAGTCAGTCCTGCCGGGATATCCATTTGAAACCTTGAAAAACCTTCAATATCACCCTTTGTTAGAGTAATTCTAACTTCAAATTCCGTGCCTCCCGTTACCTGGGCTGGCGCATCCATCCTAATTGAAACGTTGGCAGATTGAAATATACTTATAAACAAAACTACCACTCCGTTCAATAAAGGAATAAGTAATTGATTCATGAAGCCGATATTAATATCATATCAAAAATAATTAAAAAGCAGTTGATTCACAATATATTTTCTATACTATTTGTTAATAACTAACATATTAAAGTCTGGTTATTAAATTTTTACATTAGTTAATTGAATTTTTTAGAAATTTGGACTGAGTAAATACTTTGAGTAAAAACTATTTATATGGTCTAAAGCTTCATCCGCCGTATCAACAACTCTAAATAAGTCCAAATCTTCGGAATTTATGTTTTTTTCTTCATTTAGCATTACCTCTTTAATCCACTGAATCAATCCCTTCCAATAATTTTTACCTACCAGGACTATTGGAAATTGGCCTATCTTTTCAGTTTGTATAAGGGTAAGTGCTTCAAAAAGTTCATCAAAGGTACCGAAGCCACCCGGAAGTACAATAAAACCTTGTGCATACTTCATAAACATTACTTTCCGAACAAAGAAATGATCAAATGTGATGAGTTTATCTGCATCGATAAACAGATTAGGTTCCTGTTCAAAAGGAAGGTCAATGTTTACACCAACTGACATACCTTTTCCGCGTTTAGCGCCAAGATTTGCGGCTTCCATAATTCCGGGCCCTCCTCCTGTAATAACCCCATATCCATGCTGAGTGAGCTTAAATGCAATATCTTCGGCAAGTTTATAATAAGGTGAGTCAGGTTCTGTCCGGGCCGATCCAAAAATAGAAACACAGGGGCCAATGCGGGCAAGTTTCTCAAAACCTTCAACAAACTCTGCCATTATTTTAAAAATATCCCAACTATCAGAGGTCTTTATCTCATTCCAGTTTTTCTTTTTAAAAGCCCGTTTAATTTTATCTTCGTTTGCTGCAGTTTCTTTTTTTGATAATTTGTTCATAATATGATCTTTTCAAATAGTAAGTTGCGAATATATAATAGTCATTTCTAAACTCGGCTATTTTCTAATAAAAAATAGGAGTTTTCTGGCAGGCACTAACTAGTTTAACAACTCTTTTACTTTTGCTGCAATAATTTTTCCTTCGGCTTTTCCAGACAATTCTTTGGTCGCTAAGCCCATTACTTTTCCCATATCTTTAGGTGAAGATGCCCCTACTTGTGCAATAATTTTTTTTAATTCCCGGGTTAACTCTTCCTCATTCAACTGTTTGGGCAAATAGGCAGAAATTACCTCTGCTTCAAATATTTCTTTTTGATAAAGGTCTTGCCTGTTCTGCGATTTGTAGATTCCAGCAGAGTCTTTACGTTGTTTAATGAGTTTTTGGATGATTTTCAATTCCTCTCCCTCATCTAATTTTGCATCGGCGCCTTTTTCCGATTTAGCAAGCAAGAAAGCGGCTTTAATGGCACGAAGGGCTTCGAGTTTTTCTTTCTCTTTAGCCTTCATGGCAGCTTTTAAATCTTCTGATATTTTATCAAAATAGCTCATAATTTGTTTTTTAGTTAAAAGTTTGAAGGTTGAAAAGTCTGAAAGTCATGGTCTTTAATTTTTAGTTTTCAATTCTATAGTCTATAGTTGACAGTTTATTTGTCCACAGTATTGTCGCTCTTTATAACTCATTAGCTGAAAAATTTTTGCTGATTATTTAGTCTACATTATCATGCAAATACGTATTATCTTCACTTAGTTTTATTTCATTTTCTCCATTTTCTGATAATGAATATTTTGATATTTTTTTTTCTTGTGAAGGTTTTTCTTGTTTAAGTTCTACTTTTTTTCGTATATAAGCAGGTTCATTCTCTAATGCTTCAATATAATTGTTGCTTTCGGTGCTGTTGAAACGTAGTTCTTTTAACCTGTCGTGTGTTTTTTTTATTGTGCGTACCCTTTCGGCAGCTTTTTTTGTGTCAAGCCGGTTTGTTGTACTGGAGATTTCGTACAAATGTTCCTTATCTCTATCGTTTTTTAAATCAAATTCAATTACACGTTGCGAAGAATCTATTCCAAAATCATTATCAATATTTTTGTCTTTTACTTCAAATGCTGTGTTTTCATTTTTTCCCTGAACTACTATATTTTCTTTTAGAGGTATTTTATCAAGCTGTCTTTTTCTTATATACAAATCAGGAATACTGTTCATTCCAAATCCGGTAGCAATTATTGTTACACACAATTGATCCGCCAGGCTCTCATCAATACCATTTCCCCATATCAAATCAGCGTCTGATCCGGCACATTCCTGGATATAATCTGTTATTTGGCCTATTTCGTCCATGGTAGCTTCTTCATTACCGGACGTAATATTTATAAGAATATTTCTTGCCCCTTTAATATCATTATCGTTAAGTAATGGCGATGTTAGGGCTTCTTTTACCGCAGTAATGGCCCTGTCTTCACCTTCAGCTTTTGCAGAGCCTAATATTGATACCCCACTGTTATTCATCACTGTTTCAACATCAGCAAAATCAACATTAATATAGCCATGTACTGTAATAATTTCGGCTATTCCTTTTGCGGCGATGGCTAATATGTCATCGGCTTTTGAAAATGCCTCCGAAACTCTTAAATCACCATATATTTCACGAATTTTTTCATTGTTAATAACCAAGAGAGAATCAACGTGTTTTTCTATTTCAGCAATACCTTCCAAAGCTTGGTTTATTCTGCGTTGTCCTTCATTTCGAAACGGAATTGTAACTATGGCTACAGTAAGTAGCCCAAGCTCTTTAGCTCCTTTAGCAATAACAGGGGCCGCTCCTGTGCCTGTTCCCCCTCCCATTCCTGCTGTTATAAACACCATTTTGGTATTCCCTGACAAGGCGTCCGTAACATCATTAAGATTCTCAATAGCGGCTTGTTTTCCAATTTCGGGTTTATTTCCCGCCCCGCGTCCTTCCGTAAGAGATTCACCCAGTTGTATCTTAACAGGGACAGGACTACTTGATAGAGCTTGAGCGTCGGTATTGCAGATAATAAAGTCCACATCTTTTATTCCTTGCTGAAACATATGGTTTACTGCATTACTTCCCCCTCCACCAACACCAAGTACCTTGATTATGGGTTGGTCATTTACTGGAATATCAAAGTTCATTAGTTCTTCCATAATAGATAATTTTTATGTTGAGGCAAATATGTTTTATTTTGTCGGAAGTCGGAAGTCCGAAGACAGGAGCCCGAACACAGAAGTCTGAAGTAAGGAGTCCGAAGTAAGGATTTTCGTTTCGTTCTGCCGGTTTCCGACTAACAAGATCATTTTTCAACGTTAATTTACATTCGGGCATCGTTCTCTTCAAATATATCGGTTATGGTTTTTTTCAATGAATCAAATATTCCAACCCGTGTACGTGGTTTCTCTTTTTTTACTTCTTCTTCATTTTTATCGTCCATTATTCCTGATCCTTCATTTCCTTGTTTATTAAGAATTTCATAGCCTTTTAGCAGTAACCCGATACTTGTTGAGTACAAGGGTTGATTAATTTCATCAGACGTTTCACTCACTAAATGTTCGCTGGGATAACCTACCCTAACATCAAGTCCTGAACGGAATTTTACCATTTGGGGCAAATGCTTTAGTAGAGAACCTCCTCCTGTAAGAACTATTCCCGCACTTAACTTATCCATACAATCGGAATTTTCGATTTCAAAAAATACGGCATCAATTATTTCTTCCATTCTTGACTGAATAATATATGCCAGGCTTTTAAATGAAATTTCTTTCGGGTCTCTGCCACTTATACCGGGTATTGTAACCACTTTGTCTTCAGGAGCTAAGTCGCCAAGTGCCGAACCAAACTGGGTTTTTAATGCTTCTGCCTGGCGGGTTAAAATGGAACATCCTTCTTTAATGTCTGAAGTTACCACATTTCCTCCGAAAGGTATTACAGCAGTATGCCTTATAATATCATCATAAATCACAGCAATATCAGTTGTTCCGCCACCAATATCAATAATAGCAACGCCTGCTTCTTTTTCATCCTCTGTTAGAACTGAATCGGCTGATGCCAGAGGTTCAAGAATAAGTTGATTGACTTTCAGCCCACAGCGGTTTACACATTTTTCAATATTTCTGGCCGAGGCTATTTGCCCGATTACGATATGAAAATTGGCTTCAAGTCGCTTTCCCGACATTCCAACAGGATTTTTAATTCCTGTTTCATTATCTACAATGAAATTCTGTGGCAACACATGAATTATTTCTTCTCCAACATCAATGGGGATTTTATACATATCCGCAATAAGGGCATCGATATCATCCCTGGTTATTTCATCTTCGTATGAATCACGATTTATGTACCCCCTGTTTCTTACACTTTTAATATGCTGTCCGGCTATTCCTACAAAAACTTCACCTAATGTAATTCCCGCTTGTTTTTGCACATCGTCAACCGTTGTACGGATAGCATTAACTGTTTCTTCGATATTAAGCACTACACCCCTTTTTACACCCTTTGAAGGGGTTTTACTCATACCCAGAATTTCTAATTTTCCATTTTCAAGTTTTCTGCCGACAATGGATACAATTTTTGTTGTACCAATATCTACAGCCGCAAGTATTTTTCCTCTTTGCCTCATAATATTATCGTTTTGTACATATTATTTGATCTTTATATTTCAGGTTTATTAGTTCATATTCGTTCCAGCCTATTTTATTGAATCCTTCGACATACAGGGTTTTTAAATTTTCAAGTTTTGTCATATAATTATCAATACCCCCAAAAAGGATAATATGGGCCCCTACACGGGGTATTAATTCAAACTCATACTTCTTGTTAACATATACCTGTACAATTTGTGAACGCCAAAATTCTTCTTTATTGATGTATATAGCCAGAATGAATAAGTCATAGAGAGTTCTTCTTGATTTTGATAAATTGTTAGGGTCTTTAACAAAAATGTTTTTTGTTTTATCAAGATTAAAAGGCACGCGAATATATCCGTTAGCAACAAGTATGTGTGGGCGGAAGCGCTGAGATAATGGAAATATGTTGCCTTTACAATCCACATAAAAACTTCTGTTTTTGCTGGTAATAAATCGTATGATTGGCTCACGTTGTGATACTTGAATATGCAATATGCCATCTTCGGTTACATATGATTCAGCCGATTTTATAACCCGGTTTCGTAAGAGCTCTTCCTCAAGTAATTTTAAGTTAATTTCTTTAAGTGGTTTTCCTAATATATCGATCTTATCAAGAACCAAATCTTTTATATCATCTTTATATAAAAATCCGGAGTTGGCACTGTCAATTATATTTATATTTAAATTATTACATAGTAATTTTTGCCTTTTATCGGAGATTGTCCCCGATACAATAGCCAGGTAGAGTACAATTAAACTCCAGAGTGCTATGTTTTTCAAGGCTTTCATCATACTAAATATTGTATTTCGTTTTAAGCATAATACAAATAGGGTTAACAAAGGTATCGATATCGCCTGCTCCCATGGTCAGCAATACTTCTATATCGGTTTTATTAAGTACCTCTAATAATTTGTCTTTAGTAACTAATATTTTATTCTTAAGTTTTACTTTATTGAAAATTATTTCCGAGCTCACGCCTTGTATAGGCAATTCGCGTGCCGGGTAAATATCCAAAAGAATCAATTCATCTAATTTTTCAAGGCTTACAGCAAATTCTTTAAAGAAATCTCTTGTTCTTGAATAAAGATGAGGTTGAAATATCCCGGTTATTTTTTTCCCGGGATATAGTTTCTTAACCGAACTAATTACCGCGTCTATTTCTGATGGATGATGAGCATAATCATCAATATAGGTTATTTTTTCCGAATGTATTATGTGATCAAACCTTCTTTCTATTCCTGAAAATTCTTTTATTGAATCATAAATTACTTTCCGGCTTAT
>CAZWGG010000056.1:0-14258 GCA_964633305.1 uncultured Bacteroidales bacterium | reverse complement strand
GGCTACATACTTACAGTGAAAAAATCAGAAAATTACATTCAAGGCCGGATTTGTTAAGAAGTTATGAGATATTTATTCGCCTGAGAAAATGGGTGGCCGTAATTGTAATATCCCTGGTAACAGGTGCGGCATTATATTATTTGGTGCAGCAATATATACCTTCAGCTGTAGGTTTGGGTCAAAACGAAATGGTTGTCCCCTTAGGATCTAAGTCGAAAATATTGCTTCCCGATGGTAGTAAGGTATGGTTAAATGCTGGCAGTAAACTCTCGTACAGTCTGAATTATGGGAAAAAATTACGTGAGGTAAACCTGACCGGGGAAGGATATTTTATTGTAGCCCGCAGGCTTGCCAAACCTTTTATTGTTCATACATCAAAAATTAGCATAAAAGCGCTTGGTACTGAATTTAATGTTAAAGCCTATCCCGACGAAAATGTGATCGAAACCATACTTGTAAAAGGATCTGTGGTAATCGATAAATCTGAGGCTTCGTCTGAAGGTGATCAGGTTCTGGTATTGAAACCCGGGGAAAAAGCCAGAATTTACAAAAAGCCTGAAGTGAAGTCCACATATGTCAAAATTCCTGAATTAAAACTTGCTAAAACAGAAACAAAAGAAAGAATTCCTGGAAAAGAAAAGATAGTTAAGCTGAAAAGTTCGAATATCGCGATTGAGACTTCATGGAAAGACGAAAGGTGGATCATAAAAAGTGAAAATCTTGATAATCTGCTTGTCTTGCTGTCAAGACGATTTAATATTTCAATTTCATTATTGGATAATGAACTTACAAAATACCAGTTTTCCGGTACTATTGAAAACGAAACCCCTGAGCAAGTATTCAAGATTATGAGTTTCACCATTCCTATGTCTTATTCAATTGACAAGGGTAAAGTGGAAATTTCGCTGAACCGGGACCTAGAAAAAAAATATAAATCTGCTTACGAAAAATAAAACTGTAATTAACTATTCACTTCTAATAATAACTATTATATTAACTAAATCTTAAACTATGGAAAAACAAAATCACTTCACTTAAAAAAATCCCAATTACGGAAATATCCGAATTGGGATTAGTCTGAAAGTCATTTAATGCTAATCCATAAGCGTGGACTAGCTCATTACTTTATTAAATAACCTGAATAATGAACAAATGTATGAAAAAAATTTGTAAGGGGTTAAATGTGCCCTGTCTAAAACAACATTCTAAAATCATCCGATTTATGAAAGTAAGTCTTTTATTAACTCTAATTACTACTCTTAATGCATCGGCAGTTTTATTTTCACAAAACACCAAACTGAATTTATCCCTAAATGATAAATCTCTTACCGATGTCTTTAGAGCGATTGAACAGCAAAGTAATTACCGTTTTTTCTTTAGCGATAATTACCGCGACCTGAAAAACTCTGTTTCTATTAATGTACAAGAAGGAGATATTAATAATGTCCTCACGGATCTCTTTAAAGATAAAGCGATCACTTACAAGGTACTGGAGAATGACATAATTGTAATTACTCCAACCGAATCACAAATGCAAGAACTGAAAGTAACCGGTAAAGTTACCGATGCCTCGACAGGAGAGCCTTTACCTGGTGCTACAATTATTGTTGAAGGTACCACATCCGGTGTAACTACTGATCAGGATGGAAATTATTCCATTGATGTTTCCGATCAAAATGCCGTATTGATATTTTCTTATTTAGGATACCTTACGGAAAGCTTTACGGTAGGGAACCAAGCTATAATTGATGTAAAACTTGCTCCTGATATTGAGAAACTTGATGAAGTGGTTGTGGTTGGATATGGAACGATGAAAAAACTGGATGTCAGCGGCTCTATCGTATCTGCCGATGCAGCAACTTTAAAAGAAGTTCCTTCAGTTAATGCATCACAGGCATTACAGGGGCGTATGCCGGGTATTGAAATGTCGCAGACCTCAACACGTCCCGGGTCTACCATGCAAATCCGTATCCGTGGAGAACGTTCGGTAAACGCAACCAATGATCCACTGATTGTGGTGGATGGTGTCCCGTTTGCCGGTTCCATGAACGATATAGCTACCAACAATATTAAAAGCATAGACATCCTGAAAGATGCTTCTGCAACAGCTATTTACGGATCACGCGGGGCTAACGGGGTAATCCTGATAACTACTAACAGAGGCATTAACAATGGTACACCGTCAATATCCTACAGTGGTTATTACGGAATAAAGACCGTAGCGAAAAAATACCCGGTATATAATGGCGAAGAGTTTCAGGCATTTCGTCATGCCACCCTGGCCGCGTCATTCAAAGATCAATATACTGCCCTGGAACAGGCTTCTATTGATGCCGGCACCTCTACCGACTGGCAGGACCTGATGTTTAGCAATGCCAGGGTGACCAATCACGATCTGAGTATTTCATCCGGTTCCGAGAAAGGAGCAATTTCTTTTGGCGCAGGCTATTACGATGAAACTTCGGTATTGCCCGGACAGGAATATACCCGTTATTCTATTCGTACAACAATTGATCAGGAGATCGGCAAATTGGTAAAAGTAGGATTAAGTTCACAAAATTCTTACGGAGTAACAGACGGAGAAAGTGCCGCATTGATGGGAAGCATTTTAGCTATGTCTCCGCTTGCTCCTGCCTATAACGATGATGGAAGCGTTCGTGTTCAGCCATTGGAAGGATCGTTAGATGGAACATTCCGCAGTCCGTTATTGCTGAAAAACTCGGAATTATGGCAGGAAAGAAGAAAACGTTTTGCTACTTTTAATTCGTTTTACGGCGAACTCAAATTCACTGACTACCTGAGATACCGGATAAATGTGGGATTAAGTTATGCAAAGGAAGATTACGGTCACTTTTATGGATCGGATACTCCGTTCCAGAACGGTTCAAATTCTGCTGTACGAATCCAGGGAAATAATACTACGGTTTGGACGATGGAAAATTTGGTGTATTTCGATAAAGTTTTTGCTGAAAAACACCGTGTAAATGTTACTGCCATGTATTCGTCCGAACAAACACAATATAATCTGGCAACAACGGAAGCGACTGACTTGCCTACCGATTATTTATACTATTATAACCTGGCGCTTGCCAATGGTGATAAAACAATCTTCAATAAAGATAACTTGAATAATCGTTTACAAGATTACTATCAGCGAGGATTAATATCTTACATGGGAAGGATCCAGTATGCTTATGACGACCGTTATATGCTCACTGCCACATTCCGTGCAGACGGATCTTCCGTACTGGCTCCAAGCCATAAATGGCATAATTATCCCGCTTTTTCAGCAGGATGGAATATCAACAGGGAGTCGTTCCTTAAGGATGTAAATGCCATCAGCCAGTTAAAACTGCGTGTAGGGTACGGACAAACATCCAACCAGGCCATCGATCCTTATGCCACCCTGGGTGAATTATCACAGGTTCCTTATAACTTCGGAACCAGCCAGGATAATCAAAAGTACGGTTTCTATGTTACTACCCTTCCTAATCCGAACCTGGGATGGGAATTTACAAAGAATTACAATGTAGGTCTTGATTTTGGGTTTTTAAACAGTCGTATAACGGGTTATTTTGATTTCTATTATCAAAAAACCGAAGATGTTCTGGTACAGGTAAGTCTGCCATATTCAAGCGGAGTATCAGGTTTCTTTTGGAAAAATGTCGGTTCAACCGAAAACAAAGGATTTGAATTTGCTACATCAGCCCAGATCATTAAATCAAGCAGTGGTTTCGGATGGGATGTGGATTTTAATATTTATCTGAACCGCAATAAACTTTTGGAACTCAACAGCGGTGTATCCGAAGATATTGGAAACCGTTTGTTTGTAGGGCATCCTATTAACGTGATTTATGATTATGTAAAATTAGGTATCATACAGGAAGACGAAGAGCCTTATTGCACTTACCCTGCAGGAAGGATTAAAGTGGAAGATATAGATGGCGCTGTAGGTGGCGGACCTGACGGTCGGATTACACCCGACGCTGACCGAAAAGTTATCGGCTCATTTGAGCCCGATTTTTCCGGGGGATTATCTACCCGTTTTTATTATAAGAATTTTGACCTGTCAGTTGTCAGCTTTTTTAAATCAGGAGGTATGCTGGCCAGCACCCTGTTTATGCCAGTCAGTTACCTGAATATGAATAACGGACGACGAAATGGGATCAAAGTGGATTACTGGACCCCGGAACATCCATCGGGTACCTATCCGCAACCCGGGAATCAGAGTGGTGACGATAAAAATGACTTTGGCAGTACGCTGGGGTATTTCAATGCTTCTTACTGGAAATTCAGGGCCATTACATTGGGGTATACATTCGATTCAAAGTTGCTCTCCTATATTGGTGGCAAGGACGCCCGTATTTATTTTACATGCCAGAACCCGTTCACGCTATTCTCACCCTACATGGATGCCGGTGGTTTAGACCCCGAACCTACAGGTTACGGCGCCCAGACAACAAATGTCGGACTGGCACAATCTAGCGGTCTGCAGATTCGTCAGTTGACCATTGCTGCCACCACACCCCCTACAAGAAATTTCCTTCTGGGATTGAGTGTGAATTTCTAAGAAGTAACCATTTTATTTAATTCAAAAAATAAAAAATATGAAAAAATATTTTTCAAAAATACTAATCGGAATAGCACTGTTTACGTTTGCTGCGTGCAGTGATATTTTAGATGAGCAACCACGTTCTGTATTGACCCCTGAATTGTTTAAAACAGCAGATGGATTGGAAGCCGGTCTCACTGCTGCCTATAACGGCTTGCGTTATATTACCGGAAATGAAGCAACCATGAACAGCACAGTACTGGGAACCGATGAATTTACAGCTGCTGCCAGCTGTGGAGCCAGGGAATTGGATATGGACCCTGATAATTTTGGTTCAGGTATAGATGCCGGCACCTCAAGCGTAAATGTAGCCTTTCAATATTCTTTTTCATTCATCAACACGTGTAACGGTATCATAGATTTTGGCACTGAAGCCGGTTTATCCGATGCAATGATTGCCGAAGCCTATTTTCTGCGTGGATATTATTACTTTATTTTGGTTCAGATGTATGGCGGAGTGCCACTTGATCTGGGTTCAGGCGAACTGGTATACAACAGCAACCCTACCAATATTTCTTCAAGGAATACACAAGAGGAAGTATACCAGGCTATTATTTCTGATTTGACATTTGCAGAAGATAATCTGCCTTTAACTCCGCGTCTTCCCGGTTGTGCTGTTAAAGCAGCAGCAATTCACTACCTTGCAAAAGTTTACCTTACTCATGGAGACAACCAGGAGGCGCTTACGGAGGCAGAAAAATTGCTGAATCCAGACGATCCTTATTCGGCAAACTCTTACGAAGTGGCTTTGCAGGAGACTTATTCCGATGTAATCAGGCCGGGTAATGAAGAAAACAGTGAAATTATGTTTACCTGCCAGCATACCGAAACGTATACTTTCAATGAAACTTCCCAGGGTTACGGTTCAGGAGCCTTGAACAAAGACGATCGTTCATTGTCTTATTTTGTACCCAACTATCCAGCGTGGACATTGGGCAGAGAAGGAGACGCAACCTTTGTGGTAAGGACTGTAGAATATTCGCGTCCCTGGGTACGTATTCGTCCTACTGCCGGCTTGTTAGCCAACATTTTTTCAGATAAAACAAACGATTCACGTTTTGATGCCACTTTTCAAACCGTATGGCTCAATAATAATGATCTGGGCATAACTCCAAACGGGTTGCTTGATCAACCGATTGAGATTGGAGATACAGCATTTGTAATACTTACTTACGAAGTTTCGCAGGCATACCGGGATAGTAAAAACTACCGGATATGGACGTTAAGCCAACTGGATAGGTCTTATTTCCCGTCACTCAAAAAGTTTTTCGATCCAAACAGGCAAGATAAAAACGATGCTTCAGGCCGTCCTTTTTTGTTGGCTAAATTGTCAGAAACATACCTGATTGCAGCCGAAGCTGCGCTTAATTTAGGTGATAATACCAAAGCCCGCAATTATATTTTAGTGTTGCGTGAACGTGCTGCTACGGAAGGGCACGTGCAGGATATGATAGATGCCACGCCTGCAACCATTACAATTGATTATATTTTGGACGAACGTTCCCGTGAACTTTGCGGTGAACAAATGCGTTGGTTCGACCTGGTACGTACCGGGAAATGGCGTGAACGTGCTACTACATATTCTATTAATGGAGTAGATATGTTAACCCGTACTATCGAGTCATACTACGATTTACGTCCCATTCCACAAAATCAACTTGATTTAATGGGAAATTCAGATGCAGAAAAAAGTGCGTATCAAAATCCGGGATATTCTGCCGGTAGTTAAAATGCAAATATTTAGTCTTATAACTTTCAATTAAAAAAGAAAACCGTCTCAAAACTCAAATGAGACGGTTTTCTTTTTTTAATGGCTTTCTTTATTATAATGATAAAAAATAAATGCTGTGCAGGGGTATACTGCATGAATTATGCAGAGATAGCTAACTGACAAATTTTAGTCTTTAATTGTCCAATGAGTTGTATTTATCATCCAATCTTCAATGACCATTTTTTCTTCTTCATCTATTTCATTCAAGAATTTTTCATTTATATTCTTATTTGTTAGAAATTTCTTTAGCATCCAATCTTCAACTTTAATATCTTCTTCTACAGTATTAAAATCATTACTGTAACTGTCCGATTCTGTCATCCAGGATTGTGAATCTGTCATCCAGGTTTCCAAATCCATAGCGCTTTCATCAAGTGTAAAGTCCTTAATATCTTTACCATGTAAATATATGTATGAAATATCTTTATCACCTGTACTAATTTTTCCAGGAATAAAATGCCTGAAATTATCCGAATTACCGTTAGAATATAATATGGTAACTGATTTCTGTCCATACGCACCTGCAAATAGAACTAAACTCATGACTAAAATTATTACTATTGTCCTATGAATCATTTTTATTGGATTAGCTATGGTTTTCATTCTTATCATCTCCTTATTCATTAAATTTTTACTTTGTATTCTTGTTTTGTATTATCATATACTATGCCAAAACTATTATCTTTCTGTTTATGTGTGTGTTATAATCACAATCGTAAATTATAATAAATGTTAAAAGTGAACGGTTTAAAACAATATTTGTTCGAATCTGAACACATTTTTTTGTCCTGTTATTATAAATTTGATACTATAAAGACGCCAAAAAATAAAAAAAGTTACATTTAGGTTTAAAGATTGAAGTCAGATCATTCATTCACTGATCTTCTGAGTTACTATAAAAATTGACAATTTCACCTCAATCTTTAGGGCTTATTACAATTACAATTTCGCCTTTTATGCTTTTATTAGAGAAACTATCTAAAAGATATTGGAGGGTTCCCCTAATTGTCTCTTCATACAATTTTGTTAGCTCCCGTGAAACAGACGCTTTTCTATCTGCTCCAAAGTATATAGCCAGCTGTTCAATGGTTTTCACAACACGATGAGGCGATTCATAAAGAACAATTGTACGATTCTCTTTTGCAAGCTCTTTTAACCGGGTTTGCCTGCCTTTTTTATGAGGTAAGAATCCTTCAAAACAGAATTTATCAGTCGGAAAACCCGAATTAACCAGTGCAGGGATAAAAGCAGTTGGTCCAGGCAGGCATTCTATTTCTATATCATTTGAGATACATTCCCTAACCAGCAAAAATCCAGGATCAGAGATAGAAGGTGTTCCTGCATCAGTTACATAAGCAATAGTTTCACCTGCTTTTAACCATGATATGACCTGTAAAAGTGTTTTATGTTCATTGAAAGAATGGTAAGATTTTAGTTTGTTTCTAATTTGATAATGATTCAATAAAATTGAAGTTTTCCGCGTATCTTCTGCAAGTATAAGGTCTACTTCTTTCAATACACGAATAGCCCTGTAGGTTATGTCCTCAAGATTACCTATTGGTGTTGGCACTAAATAAAATTTACTCATTTTTGCTCATAATAAGCTTTCTTCTTATTAACTCAAGGATTAACTGAACCAACTCACTGTCCATATCCCAATCAAAATTTCCTATTAAAAAATTGTATGCCTCATTAAAATTCGATGCATTATTCAAAACTTGAAGGGTTTCTTCATATTTTTTTGCATCACCTTGAAATAGTTTATTAATAAAAGTGTATTTTTCATTAAGTCCTATGGCATTTGATAGATTTGATATAGGCTTTGTTTGTAGCTTTGATGTAATATCCTGAAAATGTTTCTCTTGTTTTATATTGTCATGAATTGAAACAGGTTGTTTCTTAAACCTATCGGAAACAATTTTTGGTTCACTTGTTCCCTGCAAATTCTTATTGACAGGAATACTTTCTCTTTCTTCTTTATTTTCTGACAATTCTGTACTTTGAACTTCTTCTGGAAAATTTGTTATCTCCGTTTTTTCGTCTTCAAGTTTTTCGTTAGAAATTTTTTCGTCTTTTTCAACAAGTGTTTCTGCACTTTCTGTATCTATTCTTTTGTTTACTTTATCTTCTGCTTCATTATTTTTTAGCAACAGTAAAACATCATATAAGTTGCGGCATTTAGCCAATGCCAAATCCATTTCAATAGCGGGTATTTTTTCATGTTTCTTGAATTCAGATAATAGAATTCCTAACTCTCCTATATTTTCAATTAAAATGTCAATAGTATGTTTATAATCCATAATACTTTTTGAATATAATAACGTTTCTTTTTATCTATTTTTGTATTTAACGATAAAATTAGGAATTTCTTATAAGAATGTTTGACGAAATTTATATTAATAACAGGAATAAAAGAGGCTGGATAGAAGTTATAGTAGGTTCAATGTTTTCCGGGAAAACAGAAGAATTGCTAAGAAGGTTAAAAAGAGCACTGTTAGCAAACCAAAAAGTAATGATATTTAAACATGCCCTTGACAATCGTTATTCAAAGACAAAAGTTGTATCCCATGATGATAATTCTGTAAGTTCAATTACTGTTTCCTCGGCAAAAGAAATTCTTGCTAATATTTCTGGTGCTGATGTGATAGGATTAGATGAAGGTCAATTTTTTGGCAATGATCTGATAGAGATCTGTAATTTTTTAGCAAACTCGGGGATTCGTGTCATAGTTGCCGGATTAGATATGGATTATCAATGCAAACCCTTTGGTTTTATTCCTCAATTGATGGCTGTGGCAGACTATGTTACCAAGCTTCATGCTGTATGTGTAAAATGTGGTAGCCTTGCAAGCTATTCTCATCGCAAAATTGCTTCTGACGACCTTGTTATTGTTGGAGAGAAAAAAGAATATGAACCGTTATGCAGAGATTGCTATCTTAAGGTTTCAGTATAAAAACTACATAAGCCTAACTTTTTTTCCGTAAGCATTTTTGTAGTGTTTTTTGTACAAGATATGTGTAGAATTATAATTATTACTGGATAAATTAATGCCTTCATGATTTTCCTTCGATTATTTCAATGATATTTAAGTTATATTCAGTCGGAAGTTCGAGAATTTTCCCTTCTGACTCCGGCCCCCCGACTAACAAACAATATTTCTCACTTATTCTTTTCTCTTTTAAACCTAAGCTTATCTTCTTTATTCATTTTTTCAGTAGCATATTGAATAATAATTCTGTCACATGTATCTTTCCAACTCAATAAAAACTTTTCAACTTCTTTGGGATATTTCTTCCATGCTTCCCTCAAAAACCAGCCCAGTCCTTTTTGAACAAATTCATCGTTGTCAGGCATTAAATGATTGACAAGCTAAATGATACAAAATTATCTAATTCAAAACTTTTATAATTGTAAAAAATAGACAGATTTTTTATGATTAAAATGAAGGATAAAATGCATAAGGAATATGCCTTATTTCACAAGAGTTAACTATAGCAATAACATCAAATCTTGCCTCCAAATCAATATTTTTTTCAATAATATAAGCTTCAGCAGCGTCAATAAGATGTTTCTGTTTTTGCTCGGTCACAGCCTCTTCCGGCTCGCCAAAGGCTGTGTTTTTTCTCGATTTAACTTCAACAAAAACAATTTCATTATTCTTTTGGGCTATAATATCAATTTCTTTGTGCTGGAAGCGCCAATTAGTCTCTAATACCTTATAACCTTTGTTCTTAAGAAATTTTACAGCAATTTGTTCACCATATATTCCTTTTTGCACCGTATTTCTCATATACTAATATTTAATCACTACCATTTCGCTTGAAACATCCATTTTAATCTTACGGCCCATGTAAAGGGCCAGGTTTGGATACATATGCCCTGCCGGAAAATCGAATATCACAGGATAATTATACTCTCTTACAGCATTAGCAATAATTTCATTTGCTGATTTTCCATAACCAGGAGTAGTATTTTTTATGTTTGTCATTCCTCCAATAATCAGCCCATTTAGTTTCGATAATTTTCCACTTAGCTTCAAATTCATCACCATTCTGTCCAGATGATATACGTACTCGTTAACATCTTCAATAAAAAGAATCTTCCCTGATGAATCAAGTTCATAGTTGGTTGCTTGTAAACTATACAAAACAGATAAATTACCGCCGGTGACTATTCCCTCTGCTTTACCGGTTTTATTAAAAGTTTTGTTTTCAATTTCATAATGTAATGGTTGTCCGAATAAGGCCTTTTGCAGTGAAGGCAATGATTGGTTATCACCGGTACCTTTTATAAAATTTTTAGGCATTATCCCATGTATACTTTCACAATGAACCAATTGATTAAGACATATATGAAACAGGGTAATATCACTATAGCCAACCACCCATTTTGGAGAATTTATAAAATTACTAAAGTTTAAATTTTCAATTATCTTTATTGAACCATAGCCCCCACGTGCACAGAATATTGCCTTAATCTTAGGATTGTCAAGCATAAACTGAAAATCTTCAAGCCTTTGTCGTTCGTCTCCGGCAAAAAAATTATGTTGACTATACAGGTGCTTCCCTTTTACTACTTCAAGTCCCCATTCTTTTACCATTTCAATCGCAGGGTCTATTTCTTCTGTTTTAACAATTCCCGCAGGGGCAACAAAGCCAACGAAATCACCCTTTTCTAAATAAGGAGGTTGAATCATGCCTAAAATAAAAATTCATTAACTAATTTTCTTTAATAAAGCTCTTTGAATATATTTGCCAAATTAATAATTCTTAACAGACTTACAGCATTATTTTATCAACTATGGAGAATTTCAAAAGATATTGTGTAACAGCCGCATTGCCCTATGCAAATGGCCCTGTCCACATTGGGCACCTTGCAGGTGTTTATATCCCTGCAGATATATATGTTAGGTACTTACGGCTAAAAAATAAAGATGTATTGTACATATGTGGATCAGACGAGCATGGAGTTCCTATTACAATAAAAGCCAGGGATGAAGGTGTTACTCCGCAAACTATAGTTGACAGGTTTCATACCATGATTAAAAAAGCATTTGAAGATTTTGGTATTTCCTTTGACATATATTCAAGAACTACAAGCAAAATACATTACGAAACAGCTTCGGAGTTTTTCAAAACTCTATATGATAAAGGTGAATTTATAGAAAAAACAACAAAACAATATTATGATGAGGAAGCCGGACAATTTCTGGCCGACAGATATATTACAGGTACTTGTCCTCATTGTAATAATGACTCGGCCTATGGAGATCAATGTGAGAAATGCGGTACTTCATTAAGCGCAACCGATCTTATTAATCCAAAATCAATGATAAGCGGATCTCAGCCTGTTTTAAGAGATACCAGGCATTGGTTCTTACCGCTTGATAAACATGAAGACTTTTTGAAGAAATGGATACTTGAAGATCATAAGGACTGGAAAACAAATGTTTACGGGCAATGCAAATCGTGGATTGACCAGGGCTTACAGCCCCGGGCAGTGAGCCGCGATCTCGATTGGGGCATTCCTGTGCCTGTAGAAGGGGCAAAAGGCAAGGTTCTTTATGTATGGTTTGACGCACCAATAGGATATATTTCAAACACAAAAGAAGTAACCAAAAATTGGAAATTATACTGGAAAGACCCTGGAACAAAACTGGTACACTTTATTGGTAAGGATAATATTGTTTTTCATTGTATTATTTTTCCAATCATGCTTAAAACCGAAGGCAGCTATATCCTTCCTGATAATGTCCCTGCTAATGAATTCCTTAACCTTGAAGGGGATAAAATATCCACATCAAGAAATTGGGCAGTTTGGCTTCATGAATACCTCGAAGAATTTAAAGATAAACAGGATGTTTTGAGGTATGTTTTATGTGCCAATGCCCCGGAAACAAAAGATAACGATTTTACGTGGAAAGACTTCCAGGCAAAAAATAACAACGAACTGGTTGCTATTCTCGGTAATTTTGTAAACCGGGCATTAGTTTTAACTCATAAATACTTTGAAGGAAAAGTGCCTGAAATTGATAAGTTAGATGAATATGACAAAGATACCATAGCAGCAATTATAAAAATTAAAAAATCGGTTGAAAACAGCCTCGAAAATTACCGGTTCAGGGAAGCATTGAAATCTGCCATGGACCTTGCCCGTCTCGGAAACAAATACCTGGCAGATACCGAACCGTGGAAATTGATAAAAACCGACGAAAACAGGGTAAAAACTATTCTGAATATTTCTTTGCAAATTACTGCCAATTTATCAACTCTTATTGCTCCTTTTCTGCCTTTCACTGCTGAAAAACTTGTAGACTTTTTAAACATCAATCCATTTCAATGGAGTGAAATTGGGCATGAGAACCTGATGCGAGCAGGCCATAACATTAAAGAGGCGTCATTACTATTTGAAAAGATTGAAGACAAGGAAATAGATGAACAATTAGCAAAACTGGAAGCTACAAAAATTGAAAATGATGAAGCACAAATAAATGTTAATCCGCCGAAAAATATGATACCCTATAGTGATTTTTCTAAATTAGATATTAGGGTGGGCACTATTCTTGAAGCAGTTAAAGTACCAAAAGCCGATAAATTACTTAAATTAAGAATTAATACAGGCTTTAAAACTTGCACTGTTGTATCTGGTATAGCAGAGTTTTTTGATCCTGAGAAAATTATAGGTAAACAGGTAAGTATACTTGTAAACCTGGAGCCAAGAAAAATAAGAGGAATTGAATCGCAAGGAATGATTTTAATGGCAGAAGATTCATCTGGAAAATTAACTTTCATTTCTCCAACTGAAAATACCAGCGAAGGCTCGGAAATTAAATAAAAATACATATTTCCTAACATTTTAACCCCTAAAATCTAATAACCTTTAAATTTTAAATTTATGATACAAAAAATTAGTTCTACAGTTAGTTATCTTAAAGATCAAGGAATTTCAACCTCTGAAATAGGCATTGTGCTTGGTACCGGTCTGGGTAAACTGGTTGATAAAATTGAAATAGATAAAGTTATATCTTACGATGATATTCCTAATTTCCCGGTTTCTACTGTTGAATCTCACCATGGGAAATTAATTTACGGCAAGCTAAGTGGTAAACAAATACTTGCCATGCAAGGCCGGTTTCATTATTACGAAGGATATGATTTGCAGCAAATAACCTTCCCTGTTAGGGTTATGAAACAACTGGGCATTCATTATTTGTTGCTTTCAAATGCTGCAGGAGCATTAAATACAGATTTTAAAAAAGGTGCGTTGATGTTAATTGATGATCATATCAATTTTTTACCCAATAATCCTTTACGAGGGAAAAATTATGACGAGTTAGGACCACGTTTCCCCGATATGAGCCAACCTTATTCAGACTTACTCAATAACAAGTTGATGAATATTGCAAAACGTAATAATATACTTCTGCATAAAGGTGTGTATGTTGCTGTTATGGGGCCAAACCTTGAAACACGTGCAGAATACAGGATGTTCCGCAATTTTGCCGATGCAGTAGGCATGTCAACAATACCTGAAGTTATAGTAGCTAATCATATAGGACTACCATGTGCTGCAATTTCGGTACTTACCGATGAATGTGACCCCGACAACCTTTTGCCGGCCGATATTAAGGAGATTATTGAGATTGCCAGTAAAGCAGAGCCAAATCTAATTCAATTATTCTCTGAATTGGTTGCAGAACTTTGATTACACAATTGGACAACTACTTAGAGTCCGTCTATAAAGTCCTCATACATCGTTGCGTTTGTCCTCAAACAGGTCATTTACGTCCAGTAAACTCCCTGTTTTAGAACTGCACGCGCCTCGTCTGAGAACTTTATAGAACAGATATTCGACTTTATTTATGGACAGACTCTA
>CAZWGG010000055.1:8254-14305 GCA_964633305.1 uncultured Bacteroidales bacterium | reverse complement strand
AGAATTGCATGACCGGCTTATGAAAAAAGGTTCGTCCCTGGTCGTGAAAACAGTAAATGCAATTGAAAAAGGTGAATATCCTCAAACTGACCAATCATCTTTACATTATGATCAACCTTTGAAATTAGCGCCTAAAATTTTTAAGCAGGATTGTAAAATTAACTGGGGTGATCCTGTGCAAAATATTTATAACTTTATTCGTGGCCTTAGTCCTTATCCAGGAGCATGGACCGAATTGATAACCGGAACAAATGAAAAGATATCGATGAAAATATTTAAAATAGGTAAAGTGTTAGTTAAACATTCTGAAACGTTAGGCAAAATTGAAACAGATGGAAAAAAAATTCTTCGTATTGCTGCAAAAGATGGCTATATCGATATTTTAAGTCTTCAGTTAGCAGGTAAAAAAAGATTAGACACTTCTGAATTCTTGAGAGGTTTTCAACAACTTAATGACTGCAAGGTTAAGTAACTATTCTTCAGGGTCAAATTCAAACCTTATTTTTTCTTCATCGGTTTCTTTCTCTTCATCTGTTTTTATAGGAATACTTATATTTTTTTTACTCACCATTTTTCTTAAATGTATCTCCTGACCAATCTCAGGCTCTGTTCCCTCTGCCATACGATTACGCCAGTATAATTTTGTAAGTTTAATACCATACAGTTGAGATATGGAATACATGGTTTCTCCTTCCTTAACAATATGAATGTTATTGCCCAACGAAGCTTTCGAGCGCTTTGGCTGGATGTACAGCGTCTGGCCTTCTTGAATGTTAAAATTTTCAGGTAATTCATTATACTTAGCTAACTCCCAAGGTAAAAGATTAAGTTCTTCAGTAAGGTCTTTATAACTATCGCTTTGTTTGGCTACGATATATTTTATCCTGTTCTTTTCACAAATTAGTCGTTTGTTATTATTAATACCTGTTTTTTCTTCTCTTGCATAATGAATATCATCTTTTTTAATTTTCACATCTTGATCATAAAGATAAAGCTGGTTTTCTTCAATGATCGTTATCAAAGCTTTTGCGTATGTCGGGCTTGTTGCATAACCTGCCTTCTTAAGGCCTTTAGCCCATTTTTTATAATCGGTAGGATCAAGATCAAATAGTGAAGCATACCTGGATTTGGAAGTTAGAAAATCAGAATGGTCACGGTATGATTCATATACCGATTCGTACTTTCTAAAGCATTCCCGTTTTTTGTCATCATCATGTCTGATTTTTTTTCCTGTCCAATCATGGCATTTAATGCCAAAATGATTATTGGCCTTTGTTGCTAATCTGCTATTTCCGTCCCCCGATTCCAGAATTCCCTGTGCAAGTGTTATACTGGCAGGTATACCGGTGCGTTTCATCTCTTTTATGGCTAAATTTTTATATATTTCAATATATTCTGCACGGGTTAATTTTTTGTTGTTTTGAGCAGTAATACAGGGAGAAATAATCGTAAATAGAAATAAAAAAAGTATTTTTTGTTTCTTATTCATAATACATGATAATTTCTTCCAAAAATAACTTCTGATTAATGTGAAATATTGTTTATAACAATATTGTTTATTAACAATTAAGTAATGTTTCTAAAAAATATCACTTTAAAAAATACATCCAGAGTTTATCTTCGTTTGGTGGGTTTGCTGTTAAACTTATGATCCCTTTTTTTACAGGGTGTTCAAACTCTATTTTTCTTGCATGCAGTGATATACCTCCATTCTCGTTTGAGCGTGGAAATCCATATTTCAAATCTCCTTTTATTGGACAACCCGTATAGGCAAGTTGTACCCTAATTTGATGATGTCTGCCTGTTTTTAGATCAATTTCAAGAAGGTAATAATTTTCCGATTTACTTATAAGTTTATAGTTCAGTATGGCTTTCTTTGAATCTTTTACCTCCTTTTCATGGCAATATGATTTATTTTTTTTTTCATTCCTGGTCATAAAATGATGCAGTGTTCCGAAATCAACCGGGGGTTTGTTTTTTACAATAGCCCAATATACTTTTTTCACTTTACCTTCTCTGAAGAGGTTATTCATTCTTGAAAGAGCTTTGCTGGTACGGGCAAATACAACAATACCACTTACAGGCCGGTCAATACGATGAACCACGCCAAGAAATACTTCCCCTGGTTTATGGTATTTTTCTTTCAGATACTCCTTTACCAAATCTTCTAACGGTTTATCTCCTGTCTTGTCTCCTTGAACGAGTTCATTATTTGTTTTATTTACAACAATCAAGTGATTATCTTCGAATATAATCTCCATTTACCTCTAATACTGTTCTTTTTCATTGGGAAAATCGGCACTCTTTACATCCTTAATGTAATTCTCAACAGCTCCTTTGATTTCTGCAAATAGATTATGATATCGTCTGAGAAACCGGGGAGAAAATTCCTGCGTTATCCCAAGCATATCATGTATTACCAAAACTTGTCCATCTACACCGGAACCTGCCCCAATTCCAATAATTGGTATCTTAATTTCAGAGGCAACCTGTTTTCCCAGTTTTGACGGTATTTTTTCAAGAATTATGGAGAAACAGCCTGTTTTTTCTAATTCATGTGCATCATCAATAAGTTTTTCAGCTTCTTTTTTATCTCTGGCCCTTACCACATAAGTCCCGAATTTATGTATCGATTGGGGTGTTAAGCCCAGGTGTCCCATAACAGGAATACCTGCCGATAATATTCTTTCAATTGATTCACATACTTCTTTTCCTCCTTCTAATTTAACTGCTCCTGCTCCTGTCTCTTTCATAATTCGTATGGCCGAATTTAAAGCTTCTTTTGAGTTTCCTTGATAAGTTCCAAAAGGTAAATCGACAACTACCAAGGCACGATTAACGCCCCGAACAACTGATGATGCATGGTATATCATTTCGTTGAGAGTTATTGGTAGTGTGGTTTCATACCCTGCCATGACATTTGATGCAGAGTCACCTACAAGAATAATATCAATTCCAGCATAGTCAATTATTTTTGCCAATGAATAATCATATGCTGTTAGCATAGATATTTTTTCCCTACGCAACTTCATCTCTTGCAGTACATGTGTTGTTATTCTTTTGGGTTTGTCTTTTAATGCGACCGACATAATAAAATGAGTTTAATTTGAGTACAAAGGTTAAAAATAATATTGAACTAACCGCATATCTATTCTTCTTTATTAAAGATTATTGGTTATAAATTTTAAAACTGGACAGACTGTCTTTTTGTCACATAAAAGCGAATAAATAAAACAAAAAAATAGGGTATAAAGCCGAAATTATGGCAGAAAAACATTGTGGCATAATCATTGACAACTTTGTAAAAAAATAAAGCATTGAAAAAATAATAATAACATAAAAAAAAATTAGTATGGGTAAAATAATAGGTATTGATTTAGGTACTACAAATTCTTGTGTTGCTGTAATGGAAGGTAATGAGCCGGTCGTTATACCAAACAGCGAAGGCAAAAGAACAACACCTTCTGTGGTTGCTTTTATTGAGAAAGGTGAAAGAAAAGTTGGTGATCCTGCGAAACGTCAGGCAATAACCAACTCTCAGAAAACTATTTTTTCAATAAAAAGGTTTATGGGAGAGACTTATGATAAAGTTCAAAAGGAAGTTAATAGGGTACCTTATAAAGTTGTTAAAGGAGAAAATAATACTCCAAGGGTTGAGATTGATGACAGAAAATATACACCTCAAGAAATTTCAGCAATGGTTCTTCAAAAGATGAAAAAAACTGCTGAAGATTATTTAGGCCAGGAAGTTACCGAGGCTGTTATAACCGTTCCCGCCTATTTTAGCGATTCTCAACGCCAGGCAACAAAGGAAGCAGGAGAAATAGCAGGCTTGGTAGTAAAACGTATTATTAATGAACCTACTGCTGCCTCTCTTGCCTATGGGCTTGATAAGAAGAATAAAGATATGAAAATTGCTGTATTTGACCTTGGTGGTGGAACATTTGATATTTCTATTTTAGAATTGGGCGATGGTGTTTTTGAAGTTAAATCTACAAATGGCGATACTCATTTAGGAGGTGATGATTTTGACCATATGATTATTGACTGGCTGGCAGAAGAATTTAAAAAAGACGAGGGTTTAGATCTTCGTAAAGATCCAATGGCGATGCAACGGCTAAAAGAAGCAGCCGAAAAAGCCAAGATTGAACTTTCAAGTTCTACATCAACTGAAATTAATCTTCCTTATATTATGCCTGTTGACGGTGTTCCAAAGCATTTGGTAAAAACCTTAACAAGGGCAAAATTTGAAAGTTTAACCGATATTCTTATCCAAGCTACTATTGAACCTTGTAAAAAGGCCCTTAAAGATGCAGGTATGTCTGCAGCAGATATAAATGAAGTAATATTAGTAGGGGGATCAACCCGGATTCCGGCCATCCAGGAAGTCGTTGAAAAGTTTTTTAATAAGAAACCTTCGAAGGGGGTTAACCCGGATGAAGTTGTTGCGGTTGGCGCTGCAATACAAGGTGGGGTTTTGACCGGCGAGGTAAAAGATGTATTATTACTTGATGTTACCCCTTTGTCTCTTGGTATTGAAACAATGGGTGGAGTTATGACCAAACTAATTGAAGCAAATACTACCATTCCCACTAAAAAGGCAGAAGTATTCACTACGGCTGCCGATAATCAGCCTTCTGTTGAAATTCATGTTTTGCAGGGTGAAAGACCAATGGCAAACGGAAATAAAACTATTGGAAGGTTCCACCTTGATGGAATTCCACCTGCTCCGAGGGGAATGCCTCAAATTGAAGTAACATTTGATATTGATGCTAATGGTATATTAAATGTTTCAGCAAAAGATAAAGGAACAGGTAAAGAACAGAGTATTAGGATTGAAGCTTCAACCGGTCTTTCGGATGATGAAATTGAAAGAATGAAACAGGAAGCAAAAGCAAATGAAGAAGAAGACAAAAAAACACGGGAAAGAATTGATAAACTGAATGCAGCTGATAGCTTGATCTTCCAAACAGAAAAACAATTAAAAGAATTCGGCGATAAGTTATCCGCTGATAAAAAAGGACCTATTGAAAAGGCTTTAGCTAACTTAAAAGAAGCGCATAAAAGTCAGGATATTGATGCAATTGACAAGGCAACTGCCGAATTGAATACTGTTTGGCAAAAAGCTTCTGAAGACTTATACAAAGCTAGTCAAACAGCAGGGGCTGATGCCGGGAATCCTGGCCCTGATGCACAATCTCAATCTGGCGATCAGGGTGGTACAAGCTCAAAAAGTAAAAAAGGAAATGATGACGAAGTAACGGATGTTGATTTTGAAGAGGTAAAATAACAGGTTTTATCTATTACCTGACCTAACAAATAAAAATTTCCCGCTAATTCGCAAAGACACTAAAAAGTAATAATAGATTAACTCTTTGCGACGTCGCGAGAAATTTTTATTTGTTAACTTCTTAGCCTCTTATCTTTTTATAAAATTCAATAATTCTTATTTCATTTTTCATTATTATCTATTCAAGAATAGTTATTTACCGGTATAGTTGAACCAATCCATAAGTAGTGTGTACTGTGCAAAAAAACATTTTATGTCATGAAGCACAATACACTTATTACCATCATAGGTTGGATCGTATTTATTATTGCATTAACTGTTTACTTACTTACTCTTGAACCTGCCAATAGTTTTTGGGATTGCAGTGAATTTATAGCATGTGCCAACAAACTTCAGGTGAGCCATTCTCCTGGCGCGCCGTTCTACATGTTAATGGCCAGACTTTTTGCTTTATTTGCAGGGGGCGACAATCAAAAGGTAGCAATATCGGTTAATATTTTGTCTTCCCTTACCAGTGCATTAACGGTAATGTTTCTTTTTTATACAATTACAAATCTTTGTCAACGAGTTTTTTTTGTCAGTAACCCATATAATAACAAACAGTTATACCTGGCAATGGTAGCCGGGTTAATCGGTTCGTTTGCATTTGCTTTTTCCGATAGTTTTTGGTTTTCCGCAGTAGAAGCTGAAGTATACGCTTTTTCTTCATTTTTAACGGCACTTAGTTTTTGGGCTATACTAAAATGGGAAAAACAGGGAAA
>CAZWGG010000055.1:0-8244 GCA_964633305.1 uncultured Bacteroidales bacterium | reverse complement strand
AATGATACCTATTCATATAGATGGTTACTATTTATCGCGTTTATTATAGGTATTTCAATAGGTGTACATTTATTAAATCTACTCACTTTACCTGCTATCGTATTTATCATAATGTCAAAAAATAAAAAATTGACAAACAAAAATGTAACTGTAACTTTTGTTGTGTCATTATTTATATTAGGTTTTTTATTAAATATTTTTATCCCGGGAATAGCAAAATTTTCTTCAAAAATTGATTTTGTATGTGTTAACTTTTTTGGACTACCCTTAAATTCCGGATTATATGTAACAGGTATGCTAGTTATTTCTGTTTTTACGTGGCTATTGTACAGGTTTGTGAAAAGAAAGGATATTCTTAGACAAACAATAGTTCTTTCCTTTATTTTTATGATAGCAGGTTATTCATCTTATTTGATGATTCTTATTCGTTCCGGTGAGAATATTTCAATTGATATGAACAATCCTGATAATTCATTTAGTTTGTTGCATTATCTTAACCGCGAGCATTATGGCAAACGGCCTTTGTTTTATGGACATTATTTTAATGCCCCTGTTATTGGGATAAAAGAACGTTCAACATATCTTCCTCATGAGGGAAAGTATATGAGATATCCATTAAATCCAAAGTATAACTATGATAAAAGATTTCTTACGATTTTCCCTCGAATGAGTGATAACACTGATAAATGTGCCGAAGCCTATAAATATTGGGGTAAAATAAAAGGAGAAGGAATACAGGTACAAAACAGGGGGAAAAGTGAGGTATTGACTAAACCTACTTTCACCGAGAACCTCAGGTATTTTTTACGATACCAGGTTGGTTATATGTATTTTCGCTATTTTATGTGGAATTTTGTCGGTCGTCAGGATGATGTGCAAGGGCTGGGAAATATTTTACATGGTAACTGGCTGAGTGGTATTGGTTTTATTGATGGGCTTAGGCTTGGGCCTCAAAATGTAGTGCCCGGTCCAGGGGAAAAAAATAAAGCACATAATAAGTATTATTTCCTGCCTTTATTATTCGGACTAATCGGGTTAATATGGCATTATAAAAAAAACCGTCGCGATTTTATTGCTGTAGGGTTACTTTTTTTCTTCACAGGACTTGCCATAACATTTTATTTAAATGAAGTTCCCGTTACTCCAAGGGAAAGAGATTATGTATATACTGCATCATTTTATGCTTTTGCCATTTGGATTGGTTTTGGTGTTTTGTCTGTTTTCTCATTTGTAAAAAAATATTTTCCCTCTAAACCGGGATTGATAATATCATTTACAGTATCTCTTATAGTTCCTGTAATTTTATTAGCAGAGAATTGGGATGATCATGACCGGTCTGGGCGGTTTATAGCCAGAGATTTCGGATATAATTATATAAATTCATGCCGTAAGGATGCCATTCTTTTTACAGGGGGAGATAATGATACTTATCCGCTTTGGTATATACAGGAAGTAGAAGGGGTTAGAACTGATGTTAGAGTGGTATTGCAGCCATACTTAGGGGCAGATTGGTACGTTAACCAGATGAGACAGGGTATAAATCATGCAGGCCCGTTACCAATTTCATTTTCGCAAGAAAAGTTTTTTGGTGGAAAACGATCAGGCATTCGTATAGTGAACAGGATAAATGAATATGTAAATTTAACTGAAGCACTGGATTTTATAAAGAGTGATAATCCTAGAACCAAACTTATGTCAAATGATTCAAATAACCTGGATTATTTACCTGCAAATAAACTTAAGCTTTTGGTTGATAAAAATAGATTAATTCAAAAGGGATTATTCAGTAAAAAGGAATTAAATAGGATTGAAGAGGCCATATTCATAAATCTTACTAAAAGCTATTTATCAAAAAGTGATTTGATATTGTTAGATATAATTCTAAACAACAACTGGGAACGACCCATCTACTTTATTAGCCCGTTACAAGTAAAAAACCTTGGGTTAACTAAATATCTCTTAAAAGAAGGATTTGTATATCGTTTGGTACCCTTCTCCAATCAATCAGGTTCACCTGTATACTTTTCCCAAATGGATGTAGGATCAACTTACAAAAAACTAATGAATAAGTTCAAATGGGGAAACATGAATAATCCTGCTATTTACCTGGATTGGACAAGTGTACGCCAAATAAAAATAATAGGTATACGTCAAACATTTACACAGTTAGCCGATTCATTAGTTAAGGCAAATAGAGTTAATCATGCACAAAAAGTACTTGATAAATGTGTTGAAATACTTCCTTTACATATTATACCAAATGATTTTTTTAACACAAAAATTGTTGAATTATATTTTAAAATAGGAAATAAAAAAACAGGAGTAAAATTGTTGAATGAGTATGGAAAAATAATCATTGAAACTCTTAACTATTATTCTTTTTTTAAAATGAAGCATAAAAATGATATACAGGAAGAATTTAAAAGTTATATGTTTATTTTGAATGAGTTAATGGAAATGGCCGATCATTACAATTATCGCGATTTTGTAAATAAATACAAGTACAAGTTTGAAGAGTATTATAGATTGTTATTATAATAACCAAGCAATAATTTTCACATAAAATAACAAGTTACTTTAATATTGAATTCGAATCAAAAGTAGATTTGTTTACTGTATCACAATATGAACTATCAGCGATAAGAAAATTGTTTTTACCAGGAATAATATTTCCGGTAGGAATTTTATTGAAAAAAACTAAAAAGAGAATAAAAGCTGTAATAATGCCAACTTTCATGCCAAGGTATTGCAAAGAGAAAAAAGAGGAAAATATAGAATGAATTGAATCTGGCACAGACTTTTTATTTTTTGCTTTTAAGAGTAACAAATATTCCAAACGTTTTGCAATTCCGGGATCAACTGATAGTATCGGATTGTCTTTTTTTATGATATCTGAAAAATAATTTTCTTGTTGATATGTATTCATAATAGTTGCTTTAATATTCAATTAGTTCCAATTTTTTTTTGAGCCTTTCACTTATTTTCTGACGGGTATAAAAGAGCCTTGATTTAGTAGTCCCTTCCGTTAGATTTAATACTTTACTGATCTCCTTTACCTGGAAACCTTCCCGATAACGCAATATAAAGGCTGTTTTATATTCATCATCAAACATTTCAAGTTCATTAAATATGTATTCAATTATTTTATTGTTCTCATTTGAATCATCATCATGTTTAATATAATATTGATCCAGGTCATTAGATGACATCATATTCTTTCGTACAGTTCTTTTTCTGTATTCGTTTTTACACATATTGTGTGCAATACTGAATATCCAGGTTGAGAATTTTCTTTTTGTATCGAAAAGTTGCGGTTTATCAATTATTTTATAGAAAATATCCTGAAGGAAATCTTGTGCCGTTGTTTTTGAATTACCAAGCATTCTGTAAAAATAATATAAAAGCCGTTGGCTATATCTTTGGTATAGTTCATTAAAAGCTTTAGTATCATTATTACAGATATGTTGCATTAATATTTCATCGGGGCAATTGGTATATGATTTCTTATTTTTTAACACGTCGTAGAATTATTTTTTAAATATTGACAAAGTCAAAACTGCGTATCCCATCATCAAAACGAGCGGAGATAGGGTTATTTTAGTAAGTGAGTATAAATCATCAGCTGATTGGGACTTAAATTGAATTCCCATCAAGGCAAATCCAAAAGCTAATATCACTATACCTATTGCCAAGATAATATAGTTTTTTCTTCTAAAGACAGTACCTTTTTTTCCCATGTATATAGAAATTATTACACCGGTACACCCTAAAAAGGGAAACGTTCAAAAATCAGAAGTTTTTTTTGAAAAAAATAAAAAATTCCATTAATAAAAGTTAAATAGCACTCAAAAAAATATGTGCACATAAACTCTTAAAAAGAGAAGATTATCTAAAAAAATAATTGATTCTTGGTAAAAAATTGAACAGGAAAAAAATTTTTTATTTTTAGTGATTTATCATTTGCTTTGCAAAAGAATAATTAAAATGTAGGAGGTTAAACCATGAAGTTAAAAAGAAGAATTTTTTTACGGAACAGTGCTTTACTAGGTGTTTTATTCCCTTTCCATTCTAGTGTTTCGGCTACTACTCAAATTTGTATAGACGATGAAGAGAGCAAATCAATATTTTCTGTTATTAAAAACAGAAGATCCGTTAGGAAGTTTAAACCTGACCCCGTACCGAAAGGTGATATTGAAAAAATATTAGAGTTGGCAAACTATGCTCCTTCTCCTCGTAACAGGCAAGCCTGGAAATTTCTTGTAATTGACAAGAAAGAAATTCTTGAAAAAATAAAAGATGAATGCATCAAGATGACAGGTGATAACAGCAGGGAATATTATACAAATTATCTTTCAGCACCTGTATATGTATTAGTTTTGGCAAATACCGATACCCGAAACCCTGAAAATGATATTATAGCAGGAGCTTTGGCAGCGGAGAATTTAATGTTGGCTGCACGTGCATTGGGATACGGGACTGTTTATTGTGCCAACTCAATCCCCGAAGAGGTTACCAAACAAATACTAAAAATACCTGATAATTATAAAAGACTTTGCATTACGCCCATTGGTGTACCCGAAAAATGGCCCGAACCCCCAGCAAAGAAAAGTCTTGGTGAAGTTGTACTTTATAATAGCTTTAGTTAATAAGCCTTTATAAGCCACTATATAATTTTCAAAAACTTAATGGTCGACTAAAATCACTAATTAGTGCCTGCCAGAAAACTCCTATTTTTTAAAGTCTTTGATAAGAAAACGTCAAAGACAAGGCTTTCGAAGCATTGAAAATGAGGAGTTTACTGATTGTAAATGACTATTTTCAAGGCAAGAATAACGCAGTATTTGGCGTTTTCTTGCAAAGACTAATTATACAATTTATATTTACTACCCCAACAATTCATTTATTGCTTCCAAGTTGTTTTTATTACCAATTATTTTTGCCTCAGGGGTATACAAATATTCTAGTACTGTGCTATAATTAGCTATTATTTTGTTTCTTACTATTTTAAGAGTACTGTTGAGCATTTGATTTTCTTCGGTAAATCCTTCCTTTAAAATGCCTATTGCGACAGGTAACCATCTTTGCGGAAACATATTGTCAAATTTATTTCCGCTGCGGTACTGGTTTACTTCAGATTCAATATGTTTCAAAATAAGTTCTTTTCCATTTTGTTTTGAAATGTCAACATTATTGGAATTTGCCCACCTTTTTAAAGCCTCTTTGTTAGGATATAACAAAATTACTGTATATGGTTTTTGATTATTATATAGTAAGCACTGGTCAATAAATTCAGAGTGTGCGATAATTGCTTCTTCTATTCCTTCCGGACTGTATTTTTCTCCGTCATCTGCAATCAATAAGCTTTTAAATCTTCCTAAAACATAAAGAAATCCATCTTTATCAAGGTACCCCATATCACCGGTATATAACCATCCGTCCTTAATAGTTTCTTTTGTTGCTTTTTCATTTTTCCAATATCCAGTCATAACATTTTCTCCCTTTACAACAATTTCACCTTTTTCACTTAACGGCAATTCATTACCTTTTTCATCGCATATTTTAAGTTTAAGATTTGATACCAACCTCCCGGATGATCCTATTTTGTAAGCTTTTGAATTGTTAGAAGAAAGTACTGGCGACGCTTCGGTCAGACCATATCCCTGGTACATTGGCATACCTATTGCTGCAAAGAACTTTTGCAACTCAATATCTAATAATGCCCCTCCCCCTACAAAAAACTCAAGTCTTCCTCCAAAATTTTCTCTTATTTTACTAAATAATAATTTATCAAAAAGAACATATAAGGGTTTTAGTAAAAACCTGAATCCCTTACCCTTATTCCATCCATTTCCATTATATATGTATCCTACTTTTAAACCGGTTTTGAATATTTTCTCAACTTTGGATCCCTTTTCACGAATAACTTTTTCAATATTTTTTTTAAAGTTTTTTGCAAGAGCCGGTACGGTCAATAAAAAAAACGGTTTTGTTTCTTTAATATTAATGGGAATATTTTTTAGGGTTTCTACGGTGTTTTCACCAACATGAATTGCTGCCATACTTGCCCCGCAACTCATTAACGTATATATTCCGCAGGTATGAGCAAAGGCATGGTCCCAGGGTAGGATTAACAGGGTTGACCACCATTGAGGAACACTTACCACACTTAATGATTGTTCAATGTTGGCTGTATAATTTCTATGAGTAAGTATAATGCCCTTTGGCTCTGACATAGTTCCGGAAGTATAACAAATATTTGCATAATCGTTCTCGCTTACTGATTTCCATCTTTTTTCAAACGTTTTCTGGTTTATAGTAAGAAATTTTTCTCCATCATCACAAATACTTGTAAAGCTTTTTTCTTTTTCTTCATATTCATCCAAATTATCAAGAACAATAATTATTTCAAGTAGTGGAAGTTCCTTCTTGATAGCCCTTATCTTTTTTAATTGGGTTTTAGAGACGATAATCATACGTGAATCCGAATGAAGAAGCCTGAATCTTAGTTCATCAAGTTCGGAGAGTCTTACAGATAATGGAATATTAATTGCGCCAGACATCAATATACCCATTTCACCAATAACCCAGTTATTTTTACCTTCCGATAATAAAGCAATTCTATCCCCTTTTTTAATACCCAAATTGATTAGGCCTGCAGCAAAGGCATGAACCTTTTTTTGTACTTCTTTATAAGTTGCTCCTTTATATTTATTATTTCTTTTTTCGAGCAAAAAAACATTGTTTGAATATTTTTCGCTACAATGTTCAAAAAGAAAATTAAGAGTTTTCATAAAAGTGGGTTAGGAAAGTTTAATTTCTTAATATTAGGATTTATAAACCTTTAGCTCATGCGAAGCATAATTATTCAGGCTAAAATAAAAAAAATCTCCCAGGTGAGAGAGATTCATTAGAAAATATTTTATTTGTGGGTATAAAAAAAATTTTCTTAAACAGTTTTTGAACCAATAGGTTTTAAGAGGTTCTCAATTTGGTTGATGAGGGTTTCGCTGTTTATTGGTTTTATTAGATATCCGTCACAACCTAATTTCATGCAGTATTCCTGCTCTCCATTATATGAATTAGCTGATTGGACGATGATAGGAATATTCGGTTTGAGTGATTTTATCTGTTTAATTGCTTCAAATCCATTCATTACCGGAAGTTGGATATCCATTAAAATTAGGTTTATATAATCATAAACACGGCAGTATTCTACTGCTTGTTTTCCATTAATTGCCCATATCACATTAATTTTAGTTCTTTTCGTCAAAACCAGTTCCAAAAATTTGTAACTCATTGGATCATCTTCCGCTATTAATACAGTATAATTTTCCCAGTTGTGATTGTTCATTGCGGGCCGTTTAAATTAATTTACTTTAATTATAAACATATACGCAATTTATAAGAAGGGGTAAATGATTTGTTATAAATTATTGATGAACTAAATATCTTTTAGGTTGAATGGATTGTTTTAGATGATAAATGGAAATTTCAAGAAATAAAAATTCTTTATATGATGATAAATAATCTTGTTTTTCCTTTGCAATTTTAGTATTTTTTGTGAAACAATATTAATTATTATGGAAAACAACAATGCTATTACGCGATTTTTTGACCTTCTTCAATTTGGTGAGTTTGGAGGTGTTAACCCTTCAATAACCGATTCTTCCACCTATACTTTTTTAGATCCTGATGAAATGGTAGAAACATTTCAGGGGCATTCACAACGATCTTTCCTTTATTCACGACACTGGAACCCTAGCAATAAATATCTTGCTGATGCAATTGCAGCAATTGAAAATACTGAGTCTGCCTGGATCACAGCTTCCGGTATGGCAGCAATAACCTGCGCTATATTACAGCTTTGTAATGCTGGTGACCACCTGATAACCAGCGTAACTACATATGGTGGTACGTATGCCTTTCTGAAGAATTATTTACCTAAATTTAATATTCATGTAAGTTTTGTTGATATCAATAATTTGGAAGACGTAAGAAAAGAGATACGCCCGAATACTAAGTTGATTTATACAGAATCTGTTACAAATCCTTTATTACAGATAGCTGACATTCCGGCTTTGGCTAAAATTGCAAGAAGAAATAATATTAAATTAATGGTAGATAATACATTTAGTCCGTTAATTATTACTCCAGCTGACCTTGGCGCCGATTTTGTTGTTTACAGTCTTACCAAGTTCATAAATGGGAAAAATGACTGTGTGGCAGGAGCAATCTGCGGAAAAG
>CAZWGG010000054.1:7191-14361 GCA_964633305.1 uncultured Bacteroidales bacterium | reverse complement strand
TCCAATAATACCATTCGGCAGGCATTTTCATTTCCTTCACGACAGGCATTGTGGAAATATGGACATGCATTGTCAATATCATCTAGCCTGAAATATGACATACCTAGGTTAAAATGTGTTTCAGGGTTATTGTCATTAAGTTGTAAAGCCTTTTTAAAATCGTCAACAGCATCCTGGTAATCTTTAAGTTGGTAATTTAACATTCCACGACTATGATAGGCACTTGCATTATTGCTGTTTAAATCAATTGATTCTGAAAAATCTTCTATGGCAAGTTGGTATTCTTGTAAGTTCATATTTGCTACCCCACGGTTCAGGTATACCTTGTACAACTCGACAGAACTATTTGTAGCAGACAGGACTTTATTGAAATCATTTATTGCTTTTTGATACTTCTGTTTTGCTAAATTTGCTACTCCTCTCAAGTAGTAAAATTCACTTTCTTTCGGATATTTTTCAATTGCTGCATCTGAAAGGTTCAATGCTTCTTTAAAATCATCTTTTAAGTAGTATATATTAATTTGCATTTGCAAAGCCAAAAGATTATCCGATTCCATGGAAAGGGCAGAATTTACTTTGTTTAAAGCAACATCGTAGTTACCGGATTTAATATTCAATTCTGCTTCGCCTAAAAGGGTTTCAACCTGACTTTGACCCAATGAGTGTACAGCTACTAGTAGAAGATAGAAAAGTAGTATATAAAACTTAATTAAATTCATGGTATTTTATATATGAACTAAGTTAAAAATTATATAACAGATTGACAATAATTATTTGCTGCATTTAATAACAATTCTTCAACATAGATGTTTTTAGAGATTTTTTGAGCATGTTTTTGATAACTGAAATATACAAATTAATTGTGGACGTTTGTGTATTCCTTTTCCGGTATTTTGTGGGATTTATAGGTAGATACAAGGCATTACCTTGTATCTATCTATTGTGTGGGAACAGGAATATTTAGACGAATCCATTTTTTTGTAATTTTTTTTTAATTCCGCGGGTATTTCATCTTCCTTACCTTGGATAATACCTTGCCACTCTCCTTCAGGGTCAATCCATAATGCAATGTCTGTTCGTTCATCCAGGTTAATTTTAATATTTCCGGTTTTAAAAAATTTCAGGCTACTGGCAGCCAATGCCCGCAATTGTCCTTTCTCATCCAATCTAACTGCAGCAACTCCAATAGCATCCAAAATAACATCATACCCTTTAATTTTAAAATTTAAGTGTAGGGTATCACCACTAGTAGAATTAGTTCCTCCAATGTGAATAATTGTTCCGTCAATAAGGCGGCAAAAACCAGTAGTTGGCGGAGAAAAGGATGAATGGTTAAAATCTCGAAGGCCAAAATAAGTATTATCAATTATTCCTGTTGCAGGTGTTTGGCATGGGATGTTATGATTTCTTAAAATCTTAAGTATTTTCAAAAAGATATTATTAATGCTATTTGAAGCAGTCATTGATTTGGGCAACAGGTTATTGCCATCAATAGTTATCCCGTTAAAATTTTTCGTCCAATCACCCATTCGAAACATTGCAGTGTTCCCATTGTTTGCTTTCCTGAAAAACTCTGCAGTTGAGCTTTTTTCAAATTCGGGATGATAAAGAACCACTGCCGTGTAGCGTTGATCACCGTACGAAATATAACCATGGCGCAAGCATAGGTTTGTCCCTTCTCTTTAGTTTTATTTGGTGGTATTTTTACCTTTACGGAATCTTTTGATGAGCAGGTTAGCTTATATTCTGCTGTAATATCTTTAAGTGATTTTTCGTTTATGCCTTGTGGGGTGTTTTTGTATGAATAAACTTTTAATAAAGACCCATAAAGTGAAACATGATGGGGTATGTTTCCCCCTGAATAATGTGTATTATTAGAATAATTAAATTATTTTAAAATATTTATTGATCATTTGGTTTTAGCCTTCTGATTATCCCATAAAAAGAAGTAAGCTAGAAAAATCACTATTTGTTAACCATAACATTTATTTCGTCCTTATCATTATTACAAGATTCATCACCATCAAATTCGTAATACTGGATATTCATATTAAGAATTTTATCATATGGTATTGAAAGATAATTACCTGGGATTTCACGATAATTTGAATTGCCGTTGGGAGTAAAAGATTTTTTTGAAGGATATTTTATTATTATTCTATCTAAACCACCACTAGATTTTGATAAATAATAATCCTCAAGGATTCCCGAGTAAATAATGCTTTCATTACCTATTTCCATAAGTATATCCACAATAATAAAATCAATATTGTTATGGTATTTCCAACCCTTTTCAATGTCCAGGTATTCACCAGTGAAGAGATAATGCCACCTGTTTGGAAATCTCAATATTCGGAAAAAAATATCGAGGCCAAAGCCCCTGACAATACGGCGTAATAAATTACCTAATATTATGGCAAAAATTGTTAGGCCGGCAAAGTAAAATAGTATGTTTTTAAGGTTTGAATGAATATTTTTAAAAATATTATGTATTTCTTGTTTATCATTTCCCCCAGCAATTAAATATCCAAAAAATTCTAATTGAAATGAATAACCCGTTATCCATTCAACGAGAAGAATTGCTAATACATTCAGAAATATTGCGGGAATAAAAGACCATATCAACTCATTTACAATATTAGTTGACATATAGTTAATAGAAAAACTTGAAGCATAATAGCTTCGACGTATTGCAATGCCAGGTAAAGAGATTAACAGTAATAGTACTGTTACAAAAGCAAAATTCATTATAATTCTTTAACTCGAATGTGGTTTTGTCCAACCTTCACACTCGCAGCAACACAAGCATTTTTTTTGGATGCAGCATGAATTTCTTTAATAATTGCCCTGCCTTTAGATTCGCTTCCAAATATTTTTCTTGCTATTTTGCTTTGTCGTGCTTTCATACCAGTTAATTTGATGAAACAAATATATTACAATTTACGGCAACAATCAAATAAAAGTTACTAATCGTATGAATTATATTGAAGTAAAAATGATAAGTGAAAAATATTAGGTGTTCAGTGATCAGTGTTGAAACCCTGGAATCGTTTTTCATGTTCCTGGAATAGACCACCTACCACTGAACAACATTTCAACAAAATGATTTTAACGACCAAATTTCACAGATGACAAAGTCCTATTTTGAAAGTTTTTTAAAGTCGCTGGCAAGAAAACCATCAGGGTTTTTATCATTTATTTTATGATAATCAAAATAATAAAAATTTGCGTCACCAGCACCAATGATAATTTTGTAACACCGGGCATTTAACTTGGTTCCTTCGGGGCCAACTTTATGAAGAAATACTACATTTTCTTCACGTTTTTTTATGGCATCTTCAATATCTTCTTTGGTAACAATTTTAAATTTATAAGGATATATTTTTCTAATACGGGCAACAGAATTAACTTCTTTTGCCAGCTCATTTTCAAGAAGATACAATGTTTTACCTTTTATATCCCTGATGTTATCATTATAATGTTTTAATACATTAGCAGAAACAATTTCAGGATGTTCTTTTATTAACATAGCATGTTTCTGGATAAACCGTAGCAAAATTCCTAATTTATAAGCATAATTATCTTCTTCAACGTTAAAATAGGCAACCGGTACCGACGCAATATCCGGCATTTGGTTTAACCGAAAATAATCACCCCCTAATGAAAGATGGAGAAACCTGTACTGGGCATCGGTTTTGTCGTTTTCAAAACTTACCTGTGTCATTAACAGAAACGAGTATGTCGGGTTCATTCTTTTTTCTTCAAATTCTTTAAAAGAAATAAAATCATAGTCGGTAATTGTCCATTCTTGTTTCATTACTTTTTTAATAATTATGTTATATTCAAGTAACGGATTATCTTCTAATACAACTAATGTTTTGGTTGTGAAGAAAGCATCTACGTCTTCGCGAGAAGGAACATAACCCTGTGAATAAACAAGGTAAAATACATTTGCTACTACTAATAAACTAATTACTCTTTTCATAATTTTATTATTTAATTTATTGGAAAAAATAACGGATTTCTTTCATTATACTTTCTGATATATAAGAATTTAAGCTGTTTTTTCTTCTTCTTTTTCAAAGATGTGAACTCATCATGTAGTTCAGGATCATTCATAAGCAGAACTTCAACACTTGAAACATCGTAATCGAGTATTCGTCCGGTTTTGAACTCAAGAATATATTGCCTCATTTCATTATTTGTTCTGTTTACAGGTCGCGCACCATACGGATAATTATAATAATCATAATAAGGTGAGTACGGGGAAGATTGATAATCAGTAGAATAAGTTGTTAAGTTGGCAACAAAATGACAAATACTACCCACAATGGTGATCCTGTAAAATCCATCATTTATTCCTATGTATAGTACTCCATTGCGTGAATATCCCCAGATGTTCTTAACAGGTATTTCTTGTTTAATACCAAAATTATCATAATAGTACATTTTTTTGTTTTCCAGTACCCTGTCAAAAAAATAAGGATCATCATAGCCAACATCAGTTAATATTCTAGATTTTGGAATGGGCTTATTAAGTTTTACCTGTTCAAAATTTGTAAAAATTCCATCTGCAAATTTAAAATCAGGTGTATACTTGATTAAAGATGAAGAATCAACTTGAGATAACCCTTGGAATGAAACAATTAAAAAGGATATTATATTAATGAAATTTTTCATTTTAAGTTTATAATATGACCTACTATAACAAATTTATTTATTTATCCTAAATCATAAAAATTTAACGAGAATAATTAAAAAAGATTTTTTCATTTGAGATTTTTTATTATATATTTCAAATTGAATGCCATATTGGCTTAAAAAACATACAAAATTGTATTATCTTTAAGTATGAATTATTTCTGTGATGAAGATCTTAAAAAAAATATTTGAAAAATATTCTGCTAGAATTTCTGATGATGGTATTAATGAAGATTTTGCAAGAAGATTGTTTTTAGCACATGTAGCATCTATCATTTCCTTTATGTTTTATTTTGTCTTTACAATCCTGTCTTTCTATAATCAAATTTTCATATTAGCATGGTTATTATGTTTTGCTGCCATTACCAGTGTATTATCTTTTTTTATTATTCGAAAATTAAAAAAACCTGGTATTTCAGGCACAATTATGGGTGTTATTGGAGGCATAGTTTTTTTATATCTACTTATTTCAGGAGGAACATTTGGTAGTGGATATTTGTGGATTTTTTCATATCCGGTAGTAGTTATTGCCTTATTTGGATATCGAAAAGGTGGATTTATTTCTCTTGGGTTTTTTTTGCTTGTAGCTTTAAGTTTAGTCTTTCAAGACTATTTTCCTGCTGGTATAGATTATAACATCCATTTCTCAATAAGGCTTTTAGGAGTATATTTATTATTCCTTATTATTGTTTATTTTTTCGAGATTGAGCGTGACTTAAACTATAAAAGGCTTAAGAAGTCAATATTAGAATCAAAGAACGAAAGTAAACGAAAAGATGACTTCATATCAAACTTATCGCATCAAATCCGGACTCCTTTAAATAATTTAACAATGGTATCAAATCTTATCGATAGAGAAAAACTTGATATACAGCAACAAGATTTATTTGATACCATAATTGCTTCAACTAATAACTTAATAACTGTTGTTAATAATATTGTAAAAGTTTCGAAGGTTGAACTAGATAGGGAAATTGTAAGCAAAACAAGTTTTGACTTATACTCAGCGGTTGATAATACGCTTAAACTATTTAGAGATCAATATAAAGAAAAAGTAGACTTAAGGTTGAATGTTTCCTCAAAAATTAAACATAACCTGATAGGTGACCCGATTCGTTTAAAACAGGTTTTTTTGAATTTACTTGAAAATATTCTAAAAGTAACAACTAAAGGAAAAGCTTTAATAGAAATAAAAATATTAATAGAAAAAATGATAGAACAAAAAACTAGATTATCTTTTTCTATAAAATGTCCAAAGCTAAATCTTATTAAAGATGAGAACAATAATTATTTAGTTCAAACAGGTGATAATGAGAAGAATTATTTAGATTTCACCATTTCAAAAAAAATTATTGAATTTCATAATGGTAAATTTGAGGTAAGGGCTATTGATAATTTTACCTTTTTTCTTTTTACATTTGAGTTACTAGCTGATTTAAAGAAACCTTTTGAAATTACTAAATTGACCGAAACGGACAGCACTGTGTCGGCTATATTGCAATCAAAGAAAAAAATTAGTTTGGCTGACGCAAATGTATTATTAGTAGAAGATAATGCAATTAATCAGAAAATAGTGATTCTTAGCCTGAAAAAATTTGTAAATAACATAGATGTTGCTGCTAATGGTAAAGAAGCACTTAATAAATTCGGGACATCCAAATATGATTTAATTTTAATGGATATACAAATGCCTATAATGAATGGAATAATAGCAACCAAAAAAATACGGGAGTTGGAATCCAGCACGAATACCCAGGTTCCTATTATTGCCATTACTGCCAATGCTTTATCGGGAGATAAAGAAGCCTGTTTGGCTGCCGGTATGAATGAGTATATCAGCAAACCTTTCCAGATTGATGATTTAGTTGAGAAAATGGACAACCTGTTAAAACAAGCCTAAAAATCAATTTTAATTCCCATTACCAGGATATCGTCTACCTGATCAAGGCTCCCTTTCCATTCCATTATATTATTGTGAAGAAGATCATGTTGCCTGTTCATAGGAAGTTGATGAAGTGCAAGGAGAAGATGTCTAAATCTTCTGTATTTGTACTTTTTACCTTCTGGTCCGCCAAATTGATCCGCAAAACCATCTGAAAAGATATAGAATACATCTTCTTTTTGGAGCTGGATAGTGTGATTTGTAAATTTTTGTTTGTGAAACTCAGTGTTGTCTAACCCTACAGAAGTCCTGTCCCCTTTGATTTCAATTATTGAATTATCTCTTATTAAATAAAGAGGGTTAAAGGCACCGGCAAATTCAAGTGTCTTTTTTTTCTTATTTATTGAACAAAATGCTACATCCATACCATCCTTTAACGCCATGTTTTCAATATCTTTAAAAAGATCATGAAAATCTTTATTTAAATTGTTCAAAATTTCAGAAGGTTTTTTAATTTTCTCAACATTGGTTAGTTTTCTGAAAAGTTCAAATCCAATTATTGACATAAAAGCGCCAGGAACTCCATG
>CAZWGG010000054.1:735-7181 GCA_964633305.1 uncultured Bacteroidales bacterium | reverse complement strand
CAATCTACAGCCGCAATAAATGTATTGTCCTCAACTTGGTTTATCCAATAAAAATCACCACTTACAATATCTTTTGGAATATGTAAAATAAATGATTGAGGGAAATTCGTAAAAAAAAATTTTTTAGAAGGCATTAAGGCAGATTGTATTCGTTTAGCATAAGTAATACTATCTGTAATATTTTTGTTTTTCAATGCAAGTTCTTCTTTTTGCCTCATCAATTGTGAAGCAATCCGGTCTCTTTCAATATACTTTTTACTCACTTTTCTTAATGTCCTTGTTTGAAGCCTGAAAAGAAGGTAGATTAAGAAGCAGGAAGATGTAATATAAAGAATTATGAAAAATTTATTTGCCCAAAATGGGGACTGTATGATTAGGTTGAGATTGACTACAGGAGTTATTTCATCGTTACTTGCTGTTTCATCTGTTATGCAGAATTTATATTTACCGGGCTTAATAGGGGAAAGTATTACATAATTTCTATAACCAAGAGAAATCCATTTTGATTCTGAATTATTTTTAATCAATGCATATTTTAGTGGAACATTTAAATAAGAACTATCGGCTATGGTGAAATCAATCTTTAAATAATTATCAGATGAGGTTAGTACTATTGAATCGGCAAATTCATCTTGTAAAGTAATAATGGAGTCTTTCCTGAAAATTTCAATTCGGGTTATCTTTACAGGTTGATGGGTTAGGTTATTTAAAAAGTTGAAAGTTTGGATATTAAATATTCCAGGAAAGATATTTATCGAAAATAGTGAAAATAATATAAGTAAATAAGACTTTATCATGAGCAAAGCTGCAAATGTTAAAAACTAATTTACTTATTTTTTCGGATAAATCTCTTGAAAACTACAACAAAACCAAATATTGTGCTTGCTACTCATAATTTGAATTATATTTCTTCTCCATGAACAAGAAGATATTCTTCAGCTTCAACACTCCAAAAGCCATTATGCCTTTCAGTAATATCAGCTAATTTTTTAAACAATGAACTTTTATGAGCTTTTTCCGAAAATTTTTCCAAAGGTGTTAAAGGCATTTTAATAGTTGTATAAATTAGTTTTTTACCTCCTGGGATACCAGGTAAATTCAAGGTAGTTGGGATAACTGCATCGAGGCCGCCAATATGAGTAACGAGTCCTGCCGGATCAAGTCCTTCAGATATCATAGCAATAGCTTCTTTCATATCATCATAATTTCCACCGCTGGTTCCAACAATGTGGGTGTAATTATAATGAACATTGTAAAAGTTAAAGTTAGCTTTGAAATTAGGGTCGCCGGGTCCGGCGAAAAAGTTCATACAACCATCGAATGAAAGTATAGCATCACCCAGTTCAATAACTGAAGCTACAGGGGCAAAAATGAATACATCATTAAACCCATTGCCGTTAGTTATATCCAGTAGAGTACTTACAGGGTACTCCAATTTATTTGTATTTATGTATTTTAGTTCAATACCATGCTTGCTGGCAAGCTTAGGATTGTAAAGTGTTTCGGCCCTGTTGAGCCGTTGTTGGTCAATATCGGTAACAACAAGTAATTTAGGTTTTGTATCTTTTCTGTGTATTGCATAATTAATCGCTGCAAGCCCCATTGGGCCTGATCCGGCCAGAATGGCCATATTACCTTCTTTGGTTATTCCCATTTGATGAATATATGATCCTGGTTTTATATGATAACTGGCATGCATAGATCCAATAACGCAAGAAAGAGGTTCAGCTAATGCAGCAGGGTAATACCCTGTTCCATTAAAAGGCATTAAGCATTTATTTTCCATTACTTCGTTAGGTATAATTATATAGGTTGCATCTCCTCCTATGTAACGGTATGAATATCCGGGCGCACTAAGTATACCAATAGGCCCGTCAGAATAATTTATAGCCGGCTGAATTGCAAATTTCATCCCGGGGTGAAACGATTTTTTCCATTTTTCACCAATTTCAACCAATATGCCACTAAACTCATGACCTATTATTGTTGGATTTTTGTTCACATCATTTGGAATCCTTTTATGTTCAATACCTTGTTTTGCCGCCTTGTTAGATGACATGCAGATACTATCGCATATTACCTTGGCAAGTATTTCATTGTCTTTTATAGGAGGCAAATCAAATTCTTCAAGCCTTAAATCGTTTTTTCCGTAAATTCTTACTGCTTTGGTTTTCATTGTATGGTTTCTTAACACTATTAATTCAACATTATTTGTCCTCCCGTTACAGGTATAGCCTGCCCGGTTTCATAAACCTGATCGATAACATAATAAATAGCTTTCATAACATCTTCAACCTTGCATCCTCGTCCGGCAGGTACTTGTGCTTCATAGTAATGCCTAACATCTTCTATAGTTTTTGCACCTGTTACCTTTCCTGCCCGAAGGTATTGAACAAAAAGTCCATTTACCGGGTCTGACCAAAGCGGTCCGTCAAACAGGTTCCCCGGACAAATAGAGTTTACTTTAATTTTATGTGGAATTAGTTCAAGAGCAAATGATTGAGTAAGACCAATTCCCCCAAATTTTCCACCTGCATAGGTGAAATTTTTGTTGCTCCCTTTTAAGCCCGATTTTGAATTGATTTGAATGATATCTGTATAATAATCGTTTTTATATGTTGTCTGTATCTTTAAGATTTCAGCAGTATACTTGGTGCATAAATAGTAGCCTGTATAATTTACCCGGGTAACAGCATCAAATACATCAGGCTCTATTTCGACAAGATCACCGGCTTTTAGTATTCCTGCATTACTAATTAATATATCTAATCCACCGTATTCCTTCACTGTTTCAAATATGAGGTTTTTAACAGATTCGGGATCAGAAACGTCTGTTTTTACAAAAAGTGCTGTATTTTTTTGATTAAGGTTATTCAAAGTATCAGCAAGTTTTTTTCCTTTTTCTTCATTTAAATCGGCAACTACGATATTTGCATTTTTTGAGAACATATCCGTGGCAATACCTTCACCAAATCCCTGGGCTGCTCCTGTTACTATGGCTGTTTTGTTTTCAACAAGCTTTGATGCCCCTGGAGCGCCTTTTGCAATTTTTCTCCTGTAATTTTCTACTTCCCATGTATCAATAAAATCAATATGAAAGCAAGTCATAAACCTTGGCCCTCCAAAGTTTTCGGAATAATAGCTAATTTTCATCAAGTCTTCATAAACATCCAGGACAGTTTCAGCTGATCTGGAGTTTTCCTCACAAGCAATTAGTCCTAATCCTTTAATCAAGATAACCTTAGGCATAAATTTAAATTCGTTTTTAAACCTTTTGAGTTGGGACAGGAACCGTTCTATAACATTATCGGGCGTGCCGGTTATCTCCACATAAAGATACTTCGCTTTACAGTAAACTATTATGTCTGGGGTAAACGGGAGAGATATTTTAAAGAATAAATCATGGGTTTCTATGAAATGTTGGATAAGTGTATTGTTACGAATTTTTAATACTACAGGTTTTTCTTCTGTCATTAACATACGTATAGCAGGTAAAATGAACCGGGCTTCTTCTTTAACAGCCAGATTTTTTATTTCCGGGTGGCTTGAAATATGTTGCCGTATTTTTTTTTCAATATTTAGAAATATTTTTTTTATTTCTTCTGTTGAGTTGGCGCAAACAAATATACCGTGATTCTCAAGAAAGATAATTTGAGGGTCTTTTTTTTCTTTTGCCCGATAATGTATCAAATCATTTTCAATTTTTTTAAACAGGGTGTAACCAGGGTCCACATATTCTATATAGATAGCATTTTCCGGAAATAGTTCTTCTACAATTTGGCGTGATTTTCTTGCACACAATAATCCATTAATTAGGGTAGGGTGGGTATGAACAACAAATGCATAATTAATAATGTTATGCATAGAAGTTTCCACTGAAGGTCTCATTCCTATTTCTTTGTTTACAATCGCTTCATACAAATCACCTTTCACCTGTCTTTCTCTTTCAAAAAGATTTTCACTATACGAGGCGTGTGAGATTTTTTTGAGTTTTTCCCGGTTAAGTTTTACAAACCCATCTTCATCGATGGTAGCTAAGGGAATACCGCTTGCCTTGACCCAAATATGGATATCATTTTTAAATGAAGTATTTCCTCCGCCCGATATTACATAATTCTTTTGTTTACTGTAATATTGAGAGATTTCAACAAGATCGGATAGTTCTTTCATAATTTTCCCTATTAATTTCTTGATAAATAATATTCAATAACAGCTTTTCCCAGGTCTATGAATTCATTCTTTTCACTACTTTTTGTATATCCCGATGCATCAATATACCCTTCCATACTTTTAGCTATTAGGTATTGGTGGGCTGCAACCACACATGCCCCTTCATATGCTATTTCTTTAAGTTTGCTATTGAGATAAGCACCATCACGTGTTTTTACAGTTAATGGGATGAGTTTGGGTGAATTATGTTCGGTCCCAAATTGTATTAAAAATCCTTTTTCTTCAGCTACTTTTACAAACTTTTCGAGGTTTTCAAATTTATTTCTTACGGGTATTAGCTCTAAACATCCTACACCTAATTGATTTAGCCTGTTACATAATGCATTGGCATTTTCCTCAAATTGAGTATAATTTCCATTTTTGTCATCAAGTAAAACAGGGTAACATGGAATGCCGCCTGCATCAATAATTATTTTTATAATTTCAGGAATCGGCAGAAATGCTTTTTCATCTTCAGGCACATAAGCTGCACCTCCAGCTTTTAATAAATTTCCTCTTATTTCTTCTTCAAGAAGTGTATTGTTTGATAAATCAACTTTTTGTTCTTTCCCTGAATATAACTTTTCAAGAAATGCTTTTCTTTCCGGTCGAGTTTGGAAATGTTCATTAATTTTTACCCTAAGAGCTTTGGCGATATGTCTTTCCCTTACAAGCTCTTTTGCAAATTCATTTTTTATTTGTTCAAAATTAAATGTAAAAGGTGAATTAATTTGTTTCAAAAGAGTATTGGTTTTTTCCAGCATTTCTATAGCTTGTTTCTGGCTTTCAGTTTTTACCTGCTGTATTTTTTTGAGGTTTTTTTCTGAAGCCGAAAACGGGAAACTCAGCCCTTTTCCACTAAAATATGTTCTTCCGGGATTATTAGGATCATTAACTTTTATCCCATTCACCAGCTCTTCTTTTAGCAAACCGACAAATTCTATGTTAAATTCCGGGAACACTTTATTTTTCAGGGCAAAACGGTTGAATTCTTCATAGCCATCGGTTACAAAAAAATCATTAATGCCTAAAACTTTAATATTTTCCTTAACCGCTAAATCAAATATCTGTGCTATATCAGAAAAAGCACTGAAGGAATATGGTGTATGGATGTGACAATTAACCTTATGAATGGTTTCCTTATTTCTTTTCTGCCACCATGCTGATAATTCATTTTTACTCGGAAAGTCAGAAAGCAAATTCATTTTTAATTAATAAGTTTCAGGTTATTTACTTCAGTATTAATGGTATCTATTTCTTCCTTACTTAAATTAAATTCAGCAGCTTTAACATTTTCCTCCACTTGTTCTGGACTTCTGGCCCCAACGAGTACACATGTTATTCCTGGTTGTTTACTTGTCCATTTGATCACCAATTGAGAAAGAGACATGCCCTTTTCAAGTGCAATAGGTTTTATATTTTCAAGAAATTTATTGATGCTGGCTAAATTCTCTCCTTTAAAATAAGGCAAACTTTCACGGGTATCCCCTTTATTGAATTTGTAATCGTGTGTTATTTTACCTGTTAAAACCCCTCGTTGTAAGGGACTGTAAGCAAGTATACCCATGTTGTTATTCATACAATATGGGACAACATCTCTTTCGATATTTCTTTGTACCATGCTATACGGAACTTGATTCGAGGCCAGGGGTACAGTGTCGTTTGCCTTTTTCATTTGTTCAGCAGAATAGTTACATACCCCGGAAGCTTTAATTTTTCCTTGTTGAAGGAGCATGTCTATAGCTTCCATAGTTTCTTCTATTGGAGTTGTTTCATCAGGCCAATGTATTTGAAACAGATCAATATATTCAATTCCTAATCGTTTTAAGCTCTGTTCACATTCATGAATAACACTTTCTTTTCCCGCGTACTTGTACATTTTTATTCTTTTGCCTTCATTTGAGATTGTTGGGAAAAAAAATTGTCCTTTGGCAGTATCCCATCTCAATCCGTATTTGGTTAAAATCTGTACGTTATTACGTTTACCTTTTATTGCTTTACCTACTATTTCTTCACTTAATCCAAATCCATAAGCCGGGGCTGTATCAATAGATGTCATTCCCATATCAATAGCTTTTTCTAAGGCTTTTATAGATAATTTAGTATCTGCGCCTCCCCACATCCAACCTCCAATGGCCCATGCACCGAAAGCAATTTCTGTAACTTTTACATTGCTTTTGCCAAGTTGATTGTAATTCAGAGATTGACTGTGAGAAATGTAAAGGTACTGGAATAGA
>CAZWGG010000054.1:0-725 GCA_964633305.1 uncultured Bacteroidales bacterium | reverse complement strand
AATATGTCAATCGTAAACTCAAACCTGCCATTCGTTAAATGAAATTGCAAAAATGTTTGTGTGGTTTGTTGTATTTACATTTTATGGGTTACTCCTGCCATTCTAATACTTTATCCGGTACTTCTAATAAACTATTGAAAATCCAGTCGGCCTTTTGCAATTCTTTTTTAGTAAAGCTTGTGGTGACGGCAAGACATTTTGCCCCCGCGGCTTTTGCCGCTTCAATTCCATTTACTGCATCTTCCACCACTAAACATGCCGAAGCTTTAAGCCCAAGCTTTTCTGCTGTTTTAAGATAAATTTCCGGATGAGGTTTTTTGTTGATTACTTCAAGTCCGTTAACCGTTGTATCGAATATTCCATTACATAATCCTACGGCCTTTAAGTTAACTAGCATTTTAATTTCATCTGCACTTGTAGCAATAGCTAATTTGAGATTCCTGGACTTACACCGGTCAATGAATTCTTTTACACCAGGTAATAGTTTTAGTTTTTTTTGGGCGATTTCGGCATAAATTTCATAGGTACGGGCTTTGTCGCGTTTAATATCTATGGGGAACCTGTGTTTTTTTGCCACGTTACCCAGGTAGCTATCTTCACCTGTACCGATAAACGGTTTGAAATCATCTTGTTCGACTTCAATACCATGCTCTTTAAACATTTGTTTTGCAGAAAGATATATAATTTCTTCAATAAGATATACAAGAATCAAGTTATGGTTAAGG
>CAZWGG010000053.1:0-14531 GCA_964633305.1 uncultured Bacteroidales bacterium | reverse complement strand
AAAGCCTTGTCTTTGACGTTTTCTTATCAAAGACTTTAAAAAATAGGAGTTTTCAGGCAGGCACTATATTTGCAAAAAAAACTATTTTAGACATTTTATACGAAGCAGGCTTTAATTCAAAATCGGTTTTTAATACGGCTTTTAAAAAACAAACAGGAATAACCCCTTCTGAATATCGAAATCAAAATAGTTTCTAAATAAAAATGTTAATAAATTGTTAAAATAGCGTTCTATTTTATAGGATAGGTCTATATTTTAAAAATATACTTGTATACTTGTATCAAATTAACAAACAAATAAAGTACAAAGGATACGATATGACAGGTAATTCTGATGTAATTGTTTTTTCTATGGGGATTGTCTATAAGTTTTTGTTTGATTATTCTGAATTTTGCAAAATATGTCGTCTGTGAATTTTTTAGTATACATTATATCAGAATGACAAAATAAAAAGTTATTAGGTTTCCCCATAATTTAAATTTGCAAATTAACGATAAAAGAATATGGAACTTACTTAAATTTATAAATCATTATTTGATATGGAAAGACGAAAATTTTTAAAATCAACTGCCTTTGTTTCCGCTTGTTCGATAGGAACGGCTTTAGCTTCAGAAAATATAATGGTAAGTAATCTTGATGAGGAATATCATGTTAAGATTACTGTACTTAAGAAATCCTTTCAAAAAGAATTTGCAGATAAATATAGAAATGGAAAAATAAGGCCTTGTCCAAAATTTGAAGAAGGGCAAGAGTTCAAAATTCAATCTCCATGGTCTATGCCTAAGGGATTTTGTGAATGGGCATGGGCTGATATAAGAACATATATACATGATGTTCATTCAAACACATTGAATTCATTTGTTGCCTGCTGCACAGATGGTTTTCGGCCTGTATTTTTTAGTATAGAACGAATATAAAATATTTTTAAACAACTAATTATACTTTTAACAAATGACTTACTTATTTAAAACATTATTTTTCATTTTTGCATGTATTATTTTGAACCTTGATATTGCTTCTGGCCAACAAATTGCCCAATTTCGTGGTTCAAACAGGGACGGAATATATAATGGTTCAAACCTGTTAACTTTATGGCCGGAAACGGGCCCGGTTTTAAAATGGTTTAACGAAGAAATTGGGAAAGGATATTCTACCCCTACTGTAACATCTAATGCTATTTATGTCACAGGGAAAATAGATAGCCTTGAGTACTTAACTTCACTTGATAAAAAAGGTGTTTTACTTTGGAAAGTTGATCTAGGTAAAGCCTGGAACAGGACCTTTCCTGAAAGCAGGTGTACCCCAACGGTTGATGAAAACAACGTATATGTGGTAACTTCATATGGTGAAGTTATTTGTGTTGATAAAAATAAAGTGAAAAAACGATGGTCTATCAATATCTATCAAAGTGTTGAGGGCAAATCGTTAAGCTGGGGAATTGGAGAATCATTACTTTTAGTTGATGACAAAGTAATATTTACACCTGCCGGGCCAAAAACAACAATTGTTGCTTTAAACAAAAATACAGGAGAAATGGTTTGGCAAACTAAAAGCATTAACGACACGGCAAATTATTCATCACCAATTATGGTTGAATTTCAAGGAAAGAAAATTATTCTCAGCGCTCTTCAAAGCAATGCTATTGCTGTTGATGCTGAAAACGGCAAAATACTTTGCAGCTATAAATTTGATATGGACAGAAGGCCATTAAATGTAAATACCCCTATTTTTAAGGATGGACGTGTATTTTTTACTGCCGGGTATAATTCTTACAGCTATATGTTTGAATTGTCTGATGACCTCTCTAGGTTAGAATTGGTTTGGAGAGATACCATAATGGATTGTGAATATGGCTATGTTGTATTAAAAAACGGGTATTTGTATGGATCTAACTATATTAGTATACGACAAGGGAATTGGTGGTGTGTTGAATGGGAAACCGGCAAGTTAAAATATGAAGCCACATGGGAAACAAAAGGACCTTTAAGCCTTGCAGGCGATATGCTTTATTGTCTTGATGAAAGAAAAGGAAATATAGCTTTAGTTAAAGCCAATCCTGAGAAATTTGAAGTAATAAGCTCTTTCAGGTTACCTAAAGGCCATGGGCCTTGTTGGGCAAATCCTGTTATAAATGAAGGAATAATGTATGTTAGACGAGGAAATACAATAATGGCTATTTAAATTAAAAAATAAAAAAATAAAAATGAAGCAGGTACTAATAATTTGTATAGTATTAATAATTGGGTTCGATATTTATGCCCAGGATACAAGAACTATATCTTATTTCAATAAAGATAGTGTTACTGTGAAAAAAATAGAACCATTTAACTATGTGGTAATTGAACGGCAAGGAAGTTTAAATCAAATAGGCCCCCTATTTAGTTTGCTTTGGGAAGAGATGATAAAACAATTTTTGTCTTCTGATAATACATGGAATTTTTTTACAGTGTTTTATAATTTACCAAATGATACACCTGAAAAAGATTTGAGATGGGGACTGGGAAGTAGATATGCTGAAGATGAAGAAGTGTATTCCCCTCTTACAAAAAAGAGATGGAATTACAAAAAAATAGTATCAGTTAAATTCAATGGGCCGGTTACTGAAACATGGAATGTGTATAACAAGACAATTGAATGGATAAAAGAAAATGACCATAAAGATGTAGGCCCTCCAATACAAAGGATCAGAAATTATCAAACAAATACCGAAGGTGTTGGTATAGCTGATGTTGAGCTTTGGATACCAATTGAGGTTTCAGAATAGAAGAGATAATTTGTTGGAAGTCGGGGATTCAAAACTTAATTGCAAGATTAAAGAAATTAATTAGTAGTATTTAAACGAAAATAGAAACCAATGATAAATGATAAAGTATATTCGAAAGATACTTTACTCCTGGTGCCGGTCTCTGGATGTCCTATTTCTGTCTTAATAACTAAAAATTTTGCTATCATGTATCAAATAGTAATCCTGATTCTATTATCAATTATTGCATCTTCAACCTCTTATACCCAGCAAATTTCTCAATGGAGGGGACTAAATCGTAATGGCATTTATAATGAGACAAATTTACTTAAAGAATGGCCTGAAGGGGGACCGGAATTATTATGGTCAGTTAAAGAAATAGGTAAGGGGTATTCATCTGTTTCGGTATATAAAAATACTATTTATATTACCGGAATGATCGATACGCTCGATTATATTACAGCTATTGATAGCAATGGAAACAAAAAATGGCAGGTTCCCTACGGACGTGCATGGAATAAATCTTTTCCCGAAACACGATGTACACCAACCATTGAAAATGATAAGATTTATATTATAAGTGGACAAGGAGAGTTATCTTGCATGGATGCTGCAAATGGTGAAATTAAATGGACTGTTGGGGCTTATGAAAAATTTGATGGCCGGTATGGGGAGTGGGGTGTTTCTGAGTCATTATTACTGGTTGATGATAAAGTAATCTATACTCCGGGAGGCCCAAAAACAACTATGGTTGCCCTTGATAAAGAAACAGGTGAGACAGTCTGGATGACAGAAACTCTTAATGATACTACTGCCTATGTTTCACCAATTCTACTAAATATTGCTGGCAGAAAAATAGTCGTTAATGTTACAGCACGTTATATATTTGGTGTTGATGCATCGAATGGTAAGATTGTTTGGGATATTAATTATTCTAATATAAATACCCCACTTTGGCATCCTATGGCCCCTGTAATCAATGCCAATTCTCCAGTATTTAAAAATGACGAATTATATGTAACCAGTGGTTATAATCATGCCGGGGTAAAGTTAAAATTGACGGATGATCTGTCAGAAGCAAGCCTGCAATGGATCGATACAACACTTGATTGCCATATTGGCGGTGTTGTATTGGTTGACGGTTATATTTATGGTTCGAATTGGATTAATAATAGCAATGGAAACTGGTGTTGTATAGACTGGAATACGGGAAAAACAATGTATGAAAAAGAGTGGAAATGTAAAGGTTCAATTATAAGTGCCGAGGGTATGCTGTATTGTTATGATGAAAAATATGGTAATGTAGCCCTTGTTAAAGCCACACCAAAAGATTTTGTGGTAATAAGTTCGTTTAAGATTACGCAGGGCAGGGGCCCATATTGGGCACATCCGGTAATACATGATGGTATATTGTATATAAGACATGGAGATGTGTTAATGGCATATTCAATTAAAAACAATTAATAATTTAAGAATTAGAATTAATCATGCAAAAAAGTTTATTATTTTCAATTTGGGTTATACTATTTATTAGTGTAACAAGTTGTGGACAAGGAGAAATAGAGATGGCTCAATTTAGAGGGGCCAATCGCAGTGGGGTATATTCAGAGTTGGGTTTGCTTCAGAAATGGCCTGAAAAAGGGCCAGATATCATTTTTACCACTAAAGGTATTGGTATAGGCCATTCTTCACCTGCCGTAACCAATAGTATGATATATATCACAGGAATGATTGATTCAACCGGGTATATATACTGTTTTGATAAGACTGGCAATTTGCAATGGAAGACCGAATATGGCAGGGAGTGGACTGGCCAATATCCTGGGGTTAGGGCCACACCAACTGTTTATGGCGATAAATTATACTTTTTGACCAGCTATGGAAAAGTTTTATGTTTAGAAACAAAAAAAGGAAACATTCTGTGGAAAGTAGATTTATTAGAAAAATATGGGGTTAAAAATCCGTTTTTTGGGATGGTTGAATCACTATTAATAGTAGATGAAAAATTAATTGTTACCCCTGGAGGAAAAGAAGCAAATATGATTGCTCTAAATTTGGACACTGGAAAAGAAATATGGAAAAGTCCTGGAAAAGGCGAAGAACCTGCTTATTGTTCTCCAGTTTTGGCAAATCATAATAATATAAAAATGATAATAACAATGACATTGAGTTCAATTGTGGGGATCGGTGCAAATAATGGTAAATTGCTATGGTCCTATCCGTATAACAATAAATGGTCGGTTCATGCAAATTCTCCTATTTATTATAACGGTAGCATATATTGTGTAAGTGGTTATAGTAAAGGAGGTGTTAAGCTTCAATTATCGGACGATGGAACTAATGTGACAAAAGTATGGGAAAATACGACGTTGGATTGTGAATTTAGCGGGGCCATTTTGGTTGATGGAAATATTTACGGTTCGGGACGTGAGAAAGACAGGGCATTACAGTGTATTGACTGGGAAACAGGGGAACTTAAATATAAAACCGATTCAGTAAAAAACGGAACTACATTTTATGCCGATGGAATGATTTATTTTTATGAAGAGAAAGGAGGAATGTATCTAATTGAACCTGGTAAATCTGGTTTCAAGATTATTAGTTCATTTAAAATTAATTTAGGTAAAGGTACTCACTGGTCACACCCAACAATAAACGATGGTGTTTTATATATAAGGCATAATGATGCACTAATGGCTTATAATATAAAAAAGACAGCTTGAACGTAAATCAAAACAAGTAAAATAGGCTGTATCTTTGAATAAGAAATTTGCGTCCTTTTTGGAGGATGTAAATTTGAAAAAACACTTAAAACATTCTTATAATGAAGGGACAGGTTATAATATGTAATTGCAAAGGAGATATAACAAACACATCATTAAATAAGGCTATTGAAGCTGAACTTTACAGTCAAAAAACTTCGCTTATTAAGCTTGATGATTTATGCGGACTTTGCGCTACACAAAAAGACAAAATCAAAGAAATATTTTCCGGGGATAAAGAATTTACAATCATAGCTTGCCATTCAAGGGCAGTAAAACTATTGTTACAATATGCAGGTATCGATCCTCTTACTAAACAAATAAATTATTTAAATCTTAGGGAAAATAAAGCCGAAACTATTATCGAACAAATAAAAAATGGTGGTATTAGCAAAGAAGTTCAATCGTCATTAAAAGTAATAGAAAGTGATCCTGAATGGCCTTCCTGGTTTCCTGTTATTGACTATACTCGTTGCACCAATTGTGGTCAATGTGCCGACTTTTGCCTTTTTGGTGTGTATAATAAAGAAAATAACAAGGTGGTTGTTATTAATCCACAAAAATGCAAAAACAATTGTCCTGCATGTGCCCGTATTTGCCCCCGCGTTGCAATTGTTTTTCCCAAATTCAAAGAAGGAGGTGCGATTAGTGGTTCAGATAATGTAGATGAAATTAATGAACAAAAAAGAAAACAAAAAGATATAAATACTATATTAGGCAGTGATATCTATAAAACTCTTGAACTTCGAAAAAAGAAACGTCAATCTATTATTAAACAGGAAATAATGAATAAAGCTTTGGAAGAAAGGGAAAAAGCTTTAAAAAAGTAAGCACATGGCATTAGTAGGAAGAATGATAAGAATTGACCGACGATGTTTACGAAAATTTCTCATTAATTTCATTTGGAAAGGAATATGGGGTTATCGAAGGTTCAAAAAAAGGAAAAAAAAGGGAGAATTATTTCCAGCTTTTCAATTTATTTCGGTCACCGATGCATGTAATCTGAGATGCCAGGGCTGTTGGGTAACAAAAGGCAAAAACACCAAAAATATTGATATGGATAGCATCCGTAAGATTATTGAAGAAAGTAAGAAGCAAGGTTCTTATTTTTTTGGAATTTTAGGAGGGGAACCGCTTATGTATGAACCTTTATTCGATATTTTTAAAGCTTTTCCCAATTGTTATTTTCAACTCTTTACAAACGGGACCTTACTAAATAATGAAATTGCTAATAAAATTAAGAAGTGTGCCAATGTAACCCCCCTCATTAGCTTTGAAGGTGATGAACTGGTTGCAGATGTAAGAAGGGGTGGCAAACAAATATACAAACAAACACTGGAAGCTATTGAAATATCATCAAATAATAAGCTTGTAACAGGTGTTGCAATAAGTGTATGCAAATCAAATATTGATATGGCCTTATCTGATGATTTTGTTAAGATGCTATGGAAAAAAGGGGCATTATATTTGTGGTATTACATTTACCGGCCATCTGGATTAAATCCATGCTATGAACTGGCTTTAGGTTCGGACGAAATTGAACGGGTCCGGAAGTTTATTGTATATGCACGAAAAAAATATTCCTTAATTATAATCGATTCTTACTGGGACGCTAAAGGAGAACCATTTTGTCCGGCCGCAGAGGGATTAAGCCATCATATTAATCCGTATGGCTATATTGAACCATGCCCGGTTATTCAATTTGCAGATTGTAACATAAAAGACAATAACTTAAAACCGCTTTATGAAAATTCATTGTTTTTAAAGGAGTTTAGAAGATATGTATCAAGGAAAACAAATGGCTGTATTTATATGGAAGATCCTTCCTGGCTGCATTCATTTGCTGTAAAACATCATGCTGTCAATACTTCTAATAGGGATAACCTGTTTCAACAATTACTGCAAGCCCCTATTTTAAATAGTCATGCATCATGTAATGCTTACCGGGAAATGAACTGGGCATATCGTTTTGCTAAGAAAAGGGCGTTTTTAGGGTTAGGAGCTTACGGATAAAAATGAATGTCGATGAAAAATAAAGATAATGACCTTATTGTACCCCGTCAAGCTGAAATGCGTTCAGATATAAAAGCTAAGGCAGAAGCATTTTATCAGCAATATAAAATTATACCCCCGTTTTCCTATCAAGAGTTGTCGGAATATGTCGATCAACTGCTTGAAAAATATGAACTTGATAAAAAATATCATGCGTTTACAATGGTATGCTGCGGAAACACTATTTGGCGAAATATTGTTGGAACCATACCGTATAACAGGCGACTTTTATTGTTACCAAAATGCCTGGCAAAAACCGATCATTGCCCTGCCCATTACGATGAATTAGGGTTGCTATGTGCTGATTGCGGATCTTGTTCAATATCAAAAATTTTAAAAGAAGCTGAAGATTTAGGTTATGCTGCCTTGGTAACAGAAGGTACAACAGTCACTACAAAACTTATTGAAAATAAAAAAGTAAATGCCATAATCGGGGTTGGTTGTATGGAATCATTAAAAGAAATTTTTGCTACTGTTAACAATTATGCAATACCTGGTATAGGCATTCCTTTATTATCTAATGGATGTAAAAACACAGAAGTCGACGAAATGTGGGTAAGAGAAGAAATGATACATTTTAAAGAAAATGCCAATGTTCGTTTATTAGATGTAACGTCTCTAAAAAATAAGATAGATTCTATGTTTACAAAAGAGCATTTCTTAGATGTGTTAGGGCCTGTAAAAACTGCAACAGAAGAGATTGCGAGAAACTATATCATATCCGGGGGAAAAAGATTGCGACCATTTTTTGCAGTTCTTACTTACGAAGCATATTGTAAAAAACCAGATACTGATATTGCAAACAGATTGGCTATTTTGGTAGACTATTTCCATAAAGCATCTCTTATTCATGATGATATTGAAGATAGTGATTCTTTAAGGGATGGTAAGGCAACTATTCATGCCCGATATGGTATTCCGGTAGCATTAAACTTGGGTGATTTGATGATTGGGGAAGGGTACAAAATGATTGCCAATTGTAAGTTATCGCCTGATGAAATTAGGAATTGTTTATCGATTATTTCTGAAGGACATGTTTCTCTTTCAAACGGACAAGGAGCTGAACTTATGTCTTGCCATACCAAAAAAATTCTTTCTGTAAATGATATGCTTGAAGTATATAAAAATAAAACCGGTGCCGCTTTTAAAGTGTCTATGCTACTTGGGGCAATTGTAGGAGGTGCGGATGAAAAAGCACTTGGCACATTGGGTAATATTAGTGATTTGGTTGGGATTGCTTATCAGCTCAAAGATGATTTGGATGACTATATTGAAAATAAAACAGATATTACTAACCGGAAATTTTCTTTCCTGCTTTCTTTATTAACTGAGAATATTTCTACAGAAGAAAAAAAGGAAGTATATTCGAATATCGAAAGCGGTAATATAGAAATTGTTATTCGATATATTGATCAACAAGAAATTCAGGAAAAAACAGAAGCCCTTATTAAGCAATATGTAAAAACAATAAGAAAATCTGTCTCTACTATTGGAAATTTAGGGTTGAAATTGGCTTTGTATGAAATTTTTGGGAAAGTATTCAAAAAGTATTTATAATTTTTATCGCAAGAGATTACAAAATGTATCTTTTGAACATATTTTGAAAAAATCATTGCTATTGCTTGAACCAGGTGTGCGGGATGAAATAAAAGCCTTTATTACATCTAAAATTGTAAAAGAAAGTGGGTTTGTTGGTCGTGATAATAAACCTGATATATATTATACCTTATTTGGTTATTTCTTATCCGAAGCCCTTGATGTAAGTGTAACTTTACTTTCTATTAAGCAATTTATAAAATCGCTGGTGCATTCTGCCGGTTTATCAGGCGTTCATCTTTTTTGCGAAGCTATTTTGTACTCAAAGATAGTTGGAAATGATAAACAGACTAATTTATTGAAAAAAAAAGTCATAGATGAACTAAAATTTATTGAAAAAAAGCAAGTTGAATACCATGTTTTTTTTGGTGTTTTAGCTCTTTATTACCTGAATGAATTTAGCCTTATTCGATCTTTTATTAAGAAAAATATTCAACAAATAAGGCATATTGATACATCAATGCCATGCAGTGTCCTGGCAGCTAAGGCCATTTTGTTAAAACTGGTTGGTGAGCCAGTTGAAAAAGCTGTGAAAAGTATTGAACTGTTTTATCGGGAAAAAAGAGGTTTTGTTGCATTGCAACATTCACCGATAGAAGATTTACTATCAACATCTGTTGCATTATATGCATTGCATGTAGCCGGTTATGATTTGAAAATTATTAAACACGATTGTCTTGCGTATATTGATAGTTTATATACAAATGGCGGGTTTCGGGCAACAGAATATGATGATGTAACCGATATTGAATATACTTTTTATGGGTTACTTGCATTGGGGGTGTTGAGTATGAATAACCAGTAACCAGTAAAACGCATGGAGCGAGAATTATTAAACTCACAATACAAAACCTTATGTAACCACTTGTTTGATGAACAAAACAAAGAAGGGTTCTGGACAGGCCATTTATCTTCCAGTGCACTCGCCACTTCTGTTTCCATAGTGGCCTTTAAATTATATGATCATAAAAAATTCTGTAAAAAAATTGAATACGGCATACAGTGGCTACTTAATACAATAAATAGTGATGGTGGCTTTGGAGATACACCTGAAAGCGAAAGTAATGTGAGTACTTCGTTATTATGCTATGCTGCTTTACGTTTTTGCCGGTCAGGTGCCGATTGTGATGATATAATTATGCAAAAACTTGAAAATTATTTTGACAAACAGAATATTCAATTAGGCTTTAGTGATCTGGCAAAATCTGTTCTTAAGTTTTATGGTAAAGACTTTACTTTTTCAGTACCTATTCTTACTTTTCTGGCTATTTGTAACATTTCCAATGATCATGCATTTGAAAATATCCCACAGCTACCTTTTGAACTAAGCCTTTTACCCCGATGGTTGTTTCGTTTCTTTAATTTACAGGTTGTTAGTTATGCAATCCCCGCTCTTATTGCAGTTGGAATTATTGGTTTCAAAAAACGACGAAACCCTAATCTGCTTATGAATTTTATAAGACGAAAAGCTATAGTGCCGGCATTAAAAAAACTATTACGTATAATGCCTGAGAGCGGTGGTTTTTTAGAAGCAATACCTTTAACTGCATTTGTTTGTGTATGCCTTATTGCAAGTGGTTTTAATCAAAGTGAAATTGTAAAAAGGGGTATTTTTTTTCTTGAGAATAAACAGCGTGAGGACGGGAGCTGGCCCATTGATACTGATCTGTCAACCTGGGTAACAACGTTAAGCATAAAGGCAACTGGCCATACAATTTTTAATATCTTACCACCCGAGCAAATTGAAATACTTAAACAGTATTTGCTTAAAACACAATGCAAAGAAAAACACCCCTTTAACGGTGCATTGGAGGGAGGATGGGGATGGACGAAATATACGGGTTCAGTGCCTGATGCTGACGACACTCCCGGGGCCATTCTCGCTTTACTGGAACTATACAAAGGAGAAAAAGAAATAACCGATGCAGTATGTAATGGCTGCGAATGGTTAGTAAAACTCCAGAATAAAGATGGCGGTATTCCAACATTTTGTAAGGGCTGGGGCAGGCTTCCATTTGATAAAAGTTGTGCAGATCTTACAAGTCATACGTTACTGGCCCTTATTCGAACAATAGATATGTTAAATGATAAGCTACAAAAAGAGAAACTAAAGATGTTTAATAAGTGTGCTAAAAGAGCTGTACGGTATCTTCAACAAAATCAATATCACGAGGGGTATTGGTTACCTTTATGGTTTGGCAACCAATTGAATAAAGATAAAAAAAATCCTGTTTACGGAACAGCCAAGGTGGTTATCTATTTTGAAGATTGTATACAATCAAACTACTTAACTGAAGATTTACGACTCAGCATTAAGAATATGCTTTTTAAGGCAAGGAACTATTTACTATTACAACAAAATGAAGATGGAAGTTGGGGAGGGCAAAAAGGGTTAGTTGGCACAATTGAAGAAACCGCATTATCGGTTAGCGCATTAACGCCGGTAAATAAAGAAGCTTGCCTGAATGCAATCGAGTGGTTAGAGAAGGAATATCAAACAAACGGATTACGTTCTAACCCTATTGGACTTTATTTTGCTTCCTTGTGGTATGACGAAAAACTGTACCCGTTAGTATTTTATATTGAAGCGTTGCGAAGGTTTAATGATTATAATTATTAGTCTCTTATTTTCAAAGTTACTATCAGCACTTAATCACTTTTGCTATCACAGTTTGGTTTTCGTTACAAATTTTTATAAAGTATATCCCAGATGTGAATCCACTTATATCAAGAGTAATTGAATCACTTTTAAATCTTCTGAAAAGAAGTAATGAGCCAACACTATTATACATCTTAAGTTCAGCTTTTTTAGCAGTGCTTTTTGTTAACTGAATAGTTAAATAATCGGAAAACGGGTTGGGATAAATTTTATAAAATAAGTCTTTTTTAATTTCAGTGATGATAGTTTCACCTTCTGAACTCTCAGGAATGAACAATGGCGAAAGATAACTTCCTTCAATGATATTCTGTGAAAAACCAGTACCTGACCATGCTACAGCCAAATTATCTTCATTGCTGCCTTCTTTATGCAGTACTTCTATGTAATAGGCTTGTCCCGCTATAAGTTCTATAGAATCGGATTTTTGATCGGCATATTTATCCCATTGGCGAGGATTTGTCCAACCTGGTACTTCGGCAATCAATTCAGCGCCGGTTACACTGGTATCTGGACTTAACCATAGTTCACATGAGTCATTACCGGCAATCCAGAATGTATAATATCCTGTTTCAATCGGGTGCAAATAACCGCGTAATCGTGTACCATAATTATCTGCCCAGTCAGTATCCGGTAGTTCAAGGCTTGTGAGTAGACCACTATCACTAGGATTATCAGGATAATTTGCGTTTGAGGTGAGGTCAGATATCCTTGCACCGGGAATATCTGTCCACCACTCCCGTAAAATTGATCCAACTTTAGTTCCTTGGATGGTTACATTATCCATTTGTGTATTGCATGATAGTATTTCATTACGACTTGTTGCAGCAAGTCCTATATAAACAACCGTTGACATCTGGATATTGCCAGAAGACAGCTTAGTCCAGCCGGTACCATTCGAAGAATAATAACTTGTAAAACTATTCCCGTTTCTTACTATTCTGAGCCAGTAAGGTGCTGTTACTCCGGGTTTATTTAAAAATGCAGTTGAACCTCCGGTATTTGAGCGGAATTGAAATACTACACCATATCCAGGAGCTAATGAAGTCATTGCATACTTTGAACCGGTACCAAGTGTTTCACGGATCATTACACCTGCCTTTGCTAATGAATCTGTATTGTCTATATGTATAACACGGGCAATAATTTCACCATCACCGCTTAATTGTTGATAAACAAAGTGAAACTCATCACTTGATCCCCAGATATCATTACCTGAAGCATTGATTGATATGGTGTTTGTATCTTCATTAGCACATCCTGTAATGCTAACCAATCCAATGTCAGTATGTTGCCATGGTGGCGCAATTGTTTTTCCACATATGTTTGTTTCCGTGTATTCAACAGATGGGGTAGGGGGAGGATTCATTCCGTTTCCAAGAAAGAACCCTGTGTGAGGAGGTTGGTTGTATCCCACATTTTGCCAGGCAATACTTAGCCTGTATTGCGGATCATGCATGAGAGTATAAAGTTTTCGGTTAGTTAAATCAGTTGTTGAATAGACGCGTAAATACTCACTATCTGAAGTCCTCCAAATCGCCTCTTCTCTCCAGTCACCTAAAATATCTGCCGTTAAACAAGGATTTGATTTTGTAGAATTGTTGGATTCACATCCAGTGGCTGAAAAAAGAGTTCCTCCATTATATTTTGTAATAGAGATACCATCAAGTAATTCACGAAGTTCATCACCGTCCCACCATATCAGATGATTGGAAGATTCCGGGAGTGAACCGGCAATTTGACCTGTAGCTGAAAGTAACATTGATGTACCGCCCCAACATTCCATCCCGGGGTAAGAAGATGTAAGGTCTGCAGCTACACCTCTTGCAATATCTCCTGGTGCAGTTTGCCATATGATCTCACCTGTCCGTGCATCTAATAATTGTGATCCTGATGTGTTGGTTGGTTCAGTGATACCCCATTTTTCAAGTCCTGGCCTGTTTGGATCTATATCACTTACATGCAAAGCATCTCCATGTCCCAATCCTGTTGTCCACAGGCCACTGCCATCATCATCGATGGCACAGGCCCCGTAAATAATTTCATCTTTGCCATCATCATCTACATCAGCAACACTCAGATTATGATTTCCTTGACCCGCATAACTTCCATTTCCAGGATCATCACTATCAAAAACCCAGCGTTGTGTTAGCTGATTATCACGCCAGTCCCACGCAGCTAAAACAGTTCTTGTATAATATCCACGGCACATTATAACACTAGGTCGTACTCCGTCTAAATATGCTATACATGCAAGGAAACGGTCAACACGGTTTCCATAGGAATCGCCCCAATCGGAAACATTACCGCGGGGAGGGATATAATTTGTTGTCACTAATTCAGCTCCAGTTTGCCCGTTAAATATTGTAAAGAATTCAGGACCGGATAATATATATCCGTTTGCATTTCGATAGTCTGTATTTATTGCTCCTATTACGTTTCCTTGTCCATCTACCGTTCCATCGGCAGTTTTGCAGGCTACTTCTGCTTTGCCGTCACCATCCAGATCATAAACCATAAATTGAGTGTAGTGGGCCCCTGCCCGAATATTTACTCCCATATCTATTCTCCAAAGCTTGGTGCCATCAAGCTCATAAGCATCAAGATATACATTCCCGGTATAACCAGAGTATGAGTTATCTTTTGAGTTGGATGGCTCCCATTTTATCACAATTTCGTAGTGCCCGTCCCCAGCAAGATCCCCGACACTACAATCAGTTGC
>CAZWGG010000052.1:5331-14740 GCA_964633305.1 uncultured Bacteroidales bacterium | reverse complement strand
GCTAAAATTCAATCTTATAGCTTATATTACCTATAACTATCAAATCTTTAGATTCTTCAATTGAATTAGTTTCCGTATTATATTCATATTCTTGAAATTCTTTGTGTGCAAGTGCATTAACAAATTGTAATGACCAAATACTAGAATGATTAGGCTTATTAATCCTGTAAGAAAACGAAAACGAAAGAATAGGAGCAGCAGGTAGTTGCTTTGAATATGCATTGTAAGTATCTTCCACAACTGTTTTTTGTTCGAGTGACTGGCTCAAATTTATAGGAATGATCCTGTCACCTCCAATATAACTGAACCTGACATTAGCTCCAAAAATATTATTTTGGTTTTTCCCGGTAAACCATTCCTTACCTCCTAAAATGTTCAAAACATAGTTACGATTATATCGTGTATTCCTTTCTATGTTATCTCCTCCGGTATATTTTGATTCAAATAATGATGCGGAGATCACATAGTAAACCCCTTTTTTTAAATACCTTTCCAGGGTAAAGTCTATTCCCATATTTTTACCTGTTCCGGCATTTACGAGCGAGTCATTGAAACTCCATATATCATCTATATTTATAGTAGAAATGTAACTATTTGGAACAACAGGAATATCATATAACTTCTGATAATATGGTTCCATGGTGAAAACAAGGTTTTCGGATAATTTAACAGTATATCCCAAAACAATATGATGAGCTTTTTCAAAATCAAGATATGTATTAGGCATAATTGCGCCTGTTGCGGTTTCCTGCCTTGCCAGGTAAAGACTTAAATTTTCGAGTTGGCTATGATGCCCATAGGCAAATGAAAGTGTTTGACGTGGTAAGAAATTCCAACGAATACCAAACCGTGGTTCAATAATATAATGGTCATTTAATGTGAAATATTGCGCATGGAACCCAATATTCATACTAATATTCTCCCCTAACCCCAGTTTCGATTGGGAATAAAAATGAAGCAAATTACTTGAGCCCTTATCTGAGATATAAGTACGCATAGTTTCTCCGTATTCTTCGGCATCTTTATTATTAATATCATAATAAAACCTGTCAATTATAAAACCTGTTTTATTGGTGTGAGATTTATTAAATTTATGATTGATAAAACTGGTGAGAGTGTATTTCCATTTTAAATCATGAAAATCTGTTTTGGGCTGGAGCACCAACTCGTTGCTATACCTTTTTTGTAGCCAGTTAAATCCATTGCCTGTGGAAGCTATGGTTGTGTGCATATAAGTTTTTTCATCCAGTACTATTTTATGATTGATACCCAAAGCACCCATGGTGAATTTTGCAGTATATTCTTTTCTATCATCACTAGTATTCCATTCAAGTGAATCTTTTTCAGCCCTATGTAATTGCATGTCGAACGATCCGATTCCCCAAAATGAAATTGTTCCCATTTTCCGGGTAGGAAAATTTAATTTAAAAGAAAGGTCCTGGTAGGATATAATTCCCATTTCTTTTGGCAACAATGGAGCCAATAAACCAAGCGTAGAATACCGGTAGTTAAACAGGTAAGATGATCTTTTTCCTTTAACAAAAGGGCCTTCAGAGGCAAAGTCAATACCAATTATTCCGGCCTGGAAAGTATGTTCCCGCTTTTCTGTATTTCCTGTTCTCATATTAATATCAAAAACACCCGAAAAAGCATTACCGTATTCAGCAGGGAAAGCCCCTGTATAAAAATCTGAATTGGCCATGGTCTGACTGCTTAGTGCTGTAATACCACCCCCTCCCAGTGATATAAAATCAGCAAAATGACTGGGGTTTGGTATCTGTACTCCCTCCATTCTCCATAATAATCCTTTTGGAGCATTCCCCCTTATTACTATACCATTGCTTCTTACATTGGCAAAAGTTGCCCCTGCAGCCGAAGTAACAAGTCTTGCCGGATCATCCACACCCCCTGCGTACCGGTTTGCTTCTTCCATACTTATTTGACGGGCACTTAATGTAGCCATTGAATTTATAGGCTGGTCTTTGTTTGAATGCGCCTTTACCTGTATTTCTTCAAGTTGGGTTATTGATTCTTTTAACCCGACATTCAGCACAACTTCCTTACCACTACTTACCAAAACTTCCCTGGCAAAATATGGCTCGTACCCTACATAACTAAATTCAATAGTATACCGCCCTAAAGAAACATTTTCAATTTTAAAATCTCCATCGACATCAGTAGTTGTACCAATAATCGGATCGGTTTCTTTAATTATAATTGTTGCACCAATTAGCGGAATTTGTGATTCTATATCATAAATGGAACCTTTAATTGTTTGTTTCAAATCATTTTCATTATTTGGTACGGAACTCTTTTTCTGGGGGGTTACAACTATCACATTATCAATAATCTTATAGGTTAAATCCAAATCTTTAAAGCACTGTTCAAGAGCACCTTTAATAGAACCGTTCCTAATTTCAACACTCGTTTTTGTACCATTTGGTATTTCTTCATGGTTCAAAAAATAATCCAGCCCTGTTTGCTTCTGAATTTCTTTAAGAATATCTTCAATAGCAACATTTTTTTTGTTGATGGTGACCGTATTGGTTTGAGCCTGTAAGGTTGAAAATTGTAGTAATAAACCAATACCTAGAAATAAAGTTGATAATTTTATAAACATCAATTTGCTTTTAAAAATTTTTTCAACATTCTTGTTTTTCTTTTCCTTTTTTTTCATACTTTTAAATTATTAAATTCTATTAATGATATTTCCCTATTAAGGGAATTATTACGAACCGGGAAATGCAGCAACATTTCCCGGTTTTTATTTTTTCATGACCCGGATAGTGTCGTTTTGTATATTGAATGTAATTTTAGTTGTAAGTTCAATCATCTCTAAAATATTAGAAATGTTTTCATACCTTTTTAGAGTTCCTGAAAAATGATAATTCATGGTTTTCTTATCATAGAAATATGTTTTAAAATCATACCACCTTTCAAGCTTTCTCATAATTTCATCAAGTGTTTCATTGTTAAATACAAATTTTCCATTTATCCATGCCGTATAAATTTTAGTATCAACTTCATTAACTTTTAATTGTTGTGATTCCTTGTCTAAAACAGCCTGATATCCTGGTTGCAAGTAAACTTCTTCATTATTCTTATTTTTGGAAATAGTTTCTATTCTTACACTTCCGCTAACAAGCGTTGTTTTTATATTTTTTTCATTATGATAAGCCATAATATTGAACTTGGTGCCTAATACAGTGATTTTCATCTCGTTTATGTTTACAACAAATGGTTTATTTTTATTTTCAGCCACTTCAAAATATGCTTCTCCCTTTAAAAAGACTTTCCTGTTTTTTCTATCAAATAGTACAGGATATTTAAGTTCCGAAGCAGCATTTAACCAAATTTTTGTTCCATCTGCCAATACCAAGTTATATTCTCCTCCTATTGGTGTTTGCAGTGTGTTATACTCTTCTTCATCATTATTTTCAATTTCAACATTGGGTTCACTTTGGTAAATTAAAGTATTACTTGTATCAGTTATTCTTGAACTTTTAATGGCGAATACTTTTTTTGTACTAACATTGCCTAAATTTATTTTTTCTCCATTGTTAAAAATCAATAGTGCTTTTTGAGTTCCAGGAGGGATTTGCGGAATGCTTGTGATTTGTTTATTATCATTTCCCGGAAAGTACAGCCTGTGAAACAGGTAACCTATAACCAAGGGGAAAAGTATAGCGGCAGCATATTTAAGAATCTTTAACCGGATAGATTTAGTTTTGTTTTGAAGATGAACAGTCTCTTTACTAATTTTTTTCCAGGCTTTGTCAGGAGTATATGTCCGGTACTTATTAATTTTGTTTTTAATAGATTCTTCGTCTTTAATCTGATTGAACAATTCGATATTTTCGGGCTTTGCATCAAGCCATTTTTGAAGCTTTTCCATATTTGCCGGTGATATTTCGTTTTTTATGTGTTGAAATATCAACTCAGCGATTTCAAATGATAATTTGTGCTTATCCATGGTTTTTGCTTTGTTGATTTATTAATAAAACAACAAAGTCATGAAACAGGGTGAAGAAAAAAAATTTTTTTTATAAAAAAAAGTAACCGGGGAGTATAGTTAAGAACAGAATGATATCTTTTAATTTTATCCGTAATTTTTTGTAAGCGAGGGCTTTCTGCGTTTTTATTGTATTTACAGAAATACTCAATTCTTCTGCAATTTCAGGATTTTTTAATCCCTGGAGGCTCAGATATACAATCTCTTTGCAACTTGGAGGGAGTTCATCAATTGCACGATATATTAACCTATGGGTTTCTTCTTCAATAATATGGTCGTTGTAGAATGTTTCTGATTGGGTTTTTTCTAATTGTACCTCCTGGTATTTATTAATAACTTTTTCGTGTTTAATATGGTTCAAACATTTATTACTAACCGATCTGTACAAAAAAGTCTTAAGCGAAAGCAGGTTAATAAAATCTTTTCTTTTATGCCAAAGTGTTATAAAAATCTCCTGTACAATATCTTCCGCTAAATTTCTATCTTTTAGATAAGTATCTGCAAATGAACATAAAGGGGTATATAAAGAAGTAAAAATATCTTCAAAGGCGGCATTATGGCCATTTCTAAATTTATTTACAGTTTTTTGGTTCAACGCTTCAATCTATTGTACTATTTTCTTCTATTACAATTCGGTCAAATTTGATATTTCTTTTGTTTCTCCTTTTTTAATGCATTTTTTGATACTATTTTGCTACTTTTTAATCTTGGGTCTTAATTCATCCGGACTGTCTTTGGTATAAAAATCAAGCTTACCCTTGCTTTGTTCTTCAAAAATACTCTTTATTACCGACAATTCAACTTTATATTTTGGATTGAATTTTTCAGATACCATGTACCTTTTCAAGCTATAGAGTAATTGTCTGGCTACAGGTCTTTCATTAAGATCAGATTGCAAATCGGCACTGCATACCATAATCATACCATTACCAACTTTAGCTTCAAATAGCAATGCCAACCGCCGGTTTAAAAACCATGTGTCAATGGGTTGGATAATGGGTTTGAATGCAGGTGGAAAACTGTCTATTATCATTACTTGTTGCCGGTGCAATATTTCCCACCATTGCAGGTTACTATGATATTCGGTCGGAAAAAATTCCAGGGCAGGATGCATATTATCACATAGTATCCCGGTAGTATGAGGAGGTCTCATTTGAAACCATGAAGTATTCCAGAATACAGGTCTGAAATATTGTACTACTTCTTTTCCATACTCTACTTTACCAGCCGCAAAAAGAAAAACTTTGCCTCCATTTTCCAGGATTTTTTCTGCTTCTTCATTCAACTCAGTAAAAAAATGAATACCGGAAGTATTCACATCCGGTAATTTTGCAGGAAAAACCCAGAAATTCCAGTTATTGCTGTATTTATCAACCTTAACCTCAAGATTTAATTTGGTTGCATGTTCAATACCTGATAAGGGAAATACAATTTTACCTAATTGAATGGCATTCCCAATTTGAATATCAGTGGGTTTAAAAGTGTTTTTAACCAGTTGGTCCCCGTTTTTATTGGAAATAGTCCATTCGGGAGTGATATTTTTGAGAGGTTGATCTCCAAAATGTGCAATCTCAATATCGGCAATAAACGTTTCATTATTGGTATATACAAATTTTGGTATCCTGGCCAAAGGTACGGTATGATTACAAAATTGCTTAAATTCATCAGCTGAAATATATTCTTTTTCATCCCAAAAAACATCCAACACTCCAACCAAGGCAGTTCCCTGGCCAGGAAAATCATTCAGGCTTAATAGCTGAAAACCGGCATTACCGGGAGTTCTTAAAGAAGCCTCAATCTCTGATTTATAGCAAAGCACTTGTAATTTACCTGAGGCTAACAGAAGATCTTTTGCCTGATCGCCCATATAATGATCATTCAAATCTTCTTCAAATAACTCAAAGTTTTTAGCTTTATATACCCCTGTATATTTTTCTATTTCTTTGAAATTGGGAAATACACAATACTGTCCCATTTCATGGGCTACATAGGGAACTTTATATTTTTCAATTTTCGGTTTATAATCAAACATACTTTCAGGTCGTTTTCCCCATGGCAACCCTCTTGCTTCCGAACGAACAATAAATTCACTTTCAGGTACTAATGGCCAGCTTCCTCCAATAGAAGCGCCAGTGTATACCCGCCGGTTATCTTTTTTTTTCCAGTATTTCACGTACTTTCCCAGGTAAGCGACCTGGTTTTGTCCGGCCGGTTCATTGCCATACGCCATCATGCAAAATGAAGGATGGTTTCCATACGCATTAATAATACGTTCTGTCTCATCATAAATATATTTATCAATAGGCTTATTATCACCTATTGATGTACCATGATTTGCCCAACTTGCTGCTTCAGGCTGCAGGTAAATACCTATCCTGTCGGCAGCAATAAAAGCCGCTTCAGGCGGACACCATGAATGGAAACGAACATGATTTAATCCATAATTACGACAAATACTGAAAATGCGTTCCCATGAAGCTATATCTGTTGGTGGATATCCTTTTAAAGGAAAAGCAGCACAATCAACTGTTCCGCGTAAAAAAACCGTTCGTCCGTTTATTTCAAATTGTGTTTTATTTGTTTTAAACTCACGCATTCCAAATTCAACCTTTTGAATATCCTTATTTCTTCTTTCATCTGTAAGAATTGCCGTTAGCTGATAAAGATCAGGAATAAATTCATCCCATAGCTGAATATCATCTCCCATAGGATAGTTCAATTCATGCTTTGAAATATTAGCATCAAAATCGAGTTTTATTAGCAATGGTTTTATTTTCTTACTCCGGGAGTTACTTATAGGCTCTGCATAAAGTTTAAGTTTTCCGGACACCATGCTCCCCGTCAAATTTCCCACTTCTATAACTACCTTAACAGATTTTGAATGAATATCGGGAAATAATTTAATATCATTAATATATGTACGTGGTCCGGCAACCAGGTTCATTTTTCCGGCAATTCCATTCCAATTACCTTGTGTATGATCCGTAAGACTATGAGAATCGGGGCCAACATTTATTTCTTTAATCCTATTGTCAACACGAATGGTAATGACATGATTTCCAGGTACTAAATAATTCGTTAAATCATAATGATGTGGAGTGGATAAGCTATTCTGCATTCCTATCTTCATGGTATCAACCCAAAGAGCTGTTTCCCAATGCGGACGTTCTAAATGAAGGACAATACGTTTATTATTCCATTTTTCCGGTATTTCTATCTCTTTTTTATACCACGCAACACCAACATAGTAGAGGTTTGGGGTCAGCCAAAACGGAAATTTGAGATTTCCTGGTTTGCGGTATTTTTCCATCCTCGGATTGAAAAACCAAGAACTATCATAAATACTACCTGTCCACTTGGTATTTAGAGTTGGGACATTGCCTTTTTCATTCTCTTTCATAGAACCTGGTAAGTTAACCCTTTCAATAAAATCGCTGGTATGCCATTTTTCGGTAATACCAACATCAAATGTATCGATCATAAAATCCCACCGGCCTTGAAGATTAATAACTTCAGTACTATTTTGAGTATCTATGCATGCAAAACATACGAGTAACCAACCTGTATTAATCAAAAAAAGAAGTTTGTATTTGTTTTTTTTTGATAGTACTATTGATTTCAAAAAAAGATCAATAATGGAGTTCATTGGATTGATTTTTTTAAATTATTATACCAAATATAAGATTTGTAGTGTTTAGATTAAATATAATTTAGTCAAAAAAGAAAAAATTATATACCCTATAGGTAAAAACATAACAACAAAATTAGTATAACAACACACAAGGTGATATATCTCACTGATTATATACAACATCAATCATCCTAAATTAGAGAACTACAACAAATTATCATCGTAAATTAAATTAACGTTTGAAAGAGAATTCCCTCTTTTATTATTCCAAACTTCAGTTTGTCTGCCCTAATTATAGGAACACACTAAAGTTTAGAATGATAACAATTTGGAAATTAGTTAGTTCTCTGGAAATATTTATTTATGAACAAAATTCTTCCTTATGAAAACTTTTTGGAGAAAAAATCTAATAATAGCTATAATAAGTATTTTAGTTATTTCAAATTGTATTTCTTATGGTCAGGATTATATTCCTGTAACTGGGTTAGACAGTCTATATGAAGGTTCAGCTGCATGGAATGCAGATGGAACAGGTAATGAGATATTTAATTATGGACATCCATTACCTCCCGATACATGTTATATTGATACTGCCTATTATTATCTTGCCTCTCACGATTATGTTGATATCGATTCTTCCTTAACAGGTATGCATGGAACCGGCAGTATTGTCGGATTTCCAAACCTGGTCTCTGAATTAACTTACTATGGATATTCTGTCGAAGACTTAAATATTAGTTTTGGTTTAATGACTTTGGGAAATGATATAAGAGGACAGGACTGGGACTTAAGTGGATATATTGAAACAAGGACTTATACAGGAGGTTCTTACTATATCAAGCTAATTAGCGAAGATTTATTGTATGGAGAGATGCCAGATTATTTCCAGACAATTAATTATAATGTTGCTGCAGACCCATTTGATGATGAAATTAACGGCTATACTGATATAAGTTTTCCTTATGATAACTCTTTTGGGAGCTCTCCTGCAGCACAAGCAATCGCTTCTGCATTTTTAGAAGACATAAAAAACTATGGCATGCGATTTAATTTTACTTCTATCCAGCCGGCTTTTCAAGAAGATTCATTGGGAGTTGGTCGATTTGGAGGCTATTTTAGTATAGCTGAAGGTAAACTGGAAAAAGGTACTGAATTTGTATGTAATTTAGATTCCTCTATGCTCTATATTGATATTATGCCATATTCCGGAAATACTTTTTCTTTTTCTAACTCAGGTGTAGTTGAACCCATATTAATGGATTCTTCAACTTCAAAAAAAGTAAAATGGGAAATGGGAGATGGAACCATTTATTATGATACTAACTATTTTGACCATACCTACCCGGAAGGTATTTATGAAGTTTGTCTTACAATTACCGATACTATTGATACCTTGTGCACTATTACACAATGTGATTCGGTATTCGCGAACGATTCAATTCCAGGATGTAATGTTATAGCAGATTTTAACTACTCAATTGGAACCGGTGATTCATCGCATTACGTATTCTTTTATGATCTTTCATCAGGAGATGTAACCCAATGGAGTTGGGAATTTGGAGATATGGGGTATTCAAATGAACAAAACCCGGTTCATTTATATGTTACCGGTGGATATTATGATGTGTATTTGAATATTTATGACTCAGTTTCAGGGTGCTCGGATTATTATTATAATTATATCTATATCGAAGATACTACCATGGCTAGCTGTTTTGCACATTTCAGTAAATCGATAAACGGGTTAAAAGTAGACTTCTTTGACG
>CAZWGG010000052.1:0-5231 GCA_964633305.1 uncultured Bacteroidales bacterium | reverse complement strand
ACATACTCTTCAGGGGGATATTACGATGTGTACCTGAGTATTTACGACTCGGTGTCAGGATGCCAGGATTACTACTACGACTATATTTATGTTGAAGATACTACAGTGGTTAGCTGCTACGCAAAATTCTCCAAATCAAAGAGCGGGTTAAAAGTCAACTTCTTTGACGAATCAACGGGTTCTCCTACCCATTATTACTGGGATTTTGGGGATATGGGGTATTCTAATGTCCAGAACCCTGTCCATACATACTCTTCAGGGGGATATTACGATGTGTACCTGAGTATTTACGACTCGGTGTCAGGATGCCAGGATTACTACTACGACTATATTTATGTTGAAGATACTACCGTGGTTAGCTGCTACGCAAAATTCTCCAAATCAAAGAGCGGGTTAAAAGTCGATTTCTTCGATAAATCAACCGGTTCTCCTACTCATTATTACTGGGACTTTGGGGATAATGGCTACTCAAATGCCAAGAATCCGGTACACATATACTCTTCCGGTGGATATTACGATGTTTACCTGAGTATTTATGACTCGGTGTCAGGATGCCAGGATTACTATTACGATTATATTTATATTGAAGATACCACTATTGCAAACTGTTACGCGCAATTCAGCAGATCAATTGATAGTTTGACCGTTTACTTCTTTAATGAATCAAGTGGAAATATATCTGACTATTATTGGGATTTTGGAGACGGTAAATATTCTAATGAAGCCAACCCTGTTCATACTTATAAGAATGAAGGCTTTTATGACATATATTTAAGTATATACGATTCTGTCAAGGGTTGCCAGGATTATTATTACGATTACATATACATTGATGTTATAGAAGATGTTTCAATTAGCTGTAATGCAGAGTTTAGTAAAGTAGTAAAAGGAAACAGGGTATATTTTTCAAACAAATCTACAGGTTCAATTACAAACTATTTTTGGGAATTTGGTAATGGTGATTATTCAAACGAAAAGAATCCAATACACACATTCGAGAATAACGGTTATTATGATGTTTATTTAAGTATTTATGATTCATTAACCGGGTGCCAGGATTCTTACTTGAAGAATATTTATGTATATGACTCAACAAAGACTGCTTTAAATGCATTCTTTGATTATTTCAACAAACCTTTAACATCTAAAGTATCTTTCTCTGATAAATCATCAGGAAATATTACAAATTGGTATTGGACATTTGGTGATGGAAATTATACGGAGGAACAAAATCCTGATCATATTTATAATAACCCTGGATTTTATAAAGTATGTTTAATTGTATATGATTCCGAAACCGGTAATCTGTCAGAAAAATGTTCTGAAATAAGAGTTAGTGGACAAGAATGTGAAAGTAAAGCTAACTTCTCTTATTTTATTAATCCACAATCTAAAAAAGTGAAATTATCCGATAAATCTACCGGGGATATTACCAATTGGTTCTGGACATTTGGAGATGGCGCCACTTCCTCGTCTCAACATCCAACACATACATATGCTAAAGCTGGCTATTATCTTATCAGCCTTGCTATTCAAGATACATTATTAGGTTGCAGGGACTATTATTCCAATCTTGTGCAAATAGGCAGTGTAGATTGCCATGCTGAATTTGGATACAAAGTTGATGCAACTGACAAATCAGTAATCTTTACTAATAAATCATCCGGTGATGTTTCGAATTACTATTGGTATTTCGGAGATGGCAGCTACTCAGATGAGCAGAATCCCGAAAAACAATACGGTAATGCCGGTAAATACTGGGTTGGGCTAACTATTAGTTCAGATTTGTGTGCCGATTATATTATTAAAGAGATACAGGTTGGTAAAATCGAATGCAGTGCAGATTTTGATGTTTATGTTGATTCCATCGGAAATAGGGCATACTTTACAAGTAAAGCATTGGGGAGTGCAACAGATTATCTCTGGAGATTTGGTGACGGAGATTTCTCTGAAAAACAAAACCCTGTTCATCATTATATTTCACCTGGTTATTATACAGTAGGGTTAAATACCTACAATGAAAATAATAACTGTATGGATTATCACGAAAAACTGATCGTAATAAGCAGCATGGGGATTGACATACAGGCCGATTTCTATTACCAGGTAAATGCAGTAACAAAAGAAGTAAAATTCTTTGATAATTCAATTGGAGAAAATTTACAATATTACTGGAATTTTGGTGATGGAACTTCATCAACTGGTAAGGAACCTGGACACATTTATGCAGAGGGGGACTTTTATAATGTTTGCCTCACAATAACAGATAATAATGACATGCAAAATACCGAGTGTAAGCTGGTAAAAGTAGTGCCGGGTTCAGGAAACGACTGCCTCTCTGAATTTATTTATAGCGTAGATTCAACAACAAAGACAGTAACCTTTAGAGATATTTCACAAGGTGAACCTGATAATTGGTTATGGAATTTTGGTAATGATATGGAATCGACAGAACAGAACCCAGTTCATACATATGATACGGCTGGATATTACACGGTAAAACTCGCTATACATAATTCATTAAATAATTGTGTAAGTAGAAGTTGGGAGATAATTAATGTTAGCAAAAAATATGAAGGTATAAGGGCTTCATTTGGATATACTGAAGAGGAGTCCGAATTTAAATCTTCAGGTTACCCGGTAGATTTTATTGGAGTATCAACTGGTTCAGCAGCCAAATATTCATGGGATTTTGGAGATGGTTCACCATTGGAAACAACTACAACATCTCCTTCACATGTTTATACTTCCGCAGGGACTTATAATGCTTGCCTAACTGTTACTGATCCGGTAACTCAACAAACAGATGTATTTTGCCAGTCTATTACTGTGGGTGGAGGGGTAAATGGTTTAATTACCCATAAATCTTTAATATATCTAAATGTCTATCCTAATCCATTTAATAACAAAATGGTAATTGAATTTAAGCTCCCTTATGCAGCAGATGTTGAGTTAACTTTACTTGATGAGTTAGGCAGGACAGTTGAAACAATTTTAGATGCACAAAAAATAAAAGGAGAGTACAATATTCAATGGGATAGTCAGCAACTAAAGAAAGGAATGTATATTTTAAAATATGCGGATTCTGAAGGAAATATTCAATTTACTAGCGTCATAAAACTATAATAATTAACACCTTAATGGCTTCCAAAATCCCTTAAGGTGTTAAAAATTTTCCGGTTTAAATTAATTTTTTGTTAGGGTTAATTAATTCTCGCAAGAGACAAATTAATATTTTTCTATTTTTGTTTATTTTATGAATGTAACTATTTACTGTATTACTTCTATAAACAAAACTATTTCACCTCTGGAGAATTAATTTAAAAATAAATACTAATGTTTGAACAACGTCTTACTTATTTAAAAAAGCAACATGAAGCTTTACTAACAAGAAAGAATCAACCTGTTGAAGATTTTTGCGGCATTTATAAAAGATACAAATATCCTATACTCACTGCCGAGCATATTCCGTTGAACTGGCGATTTGACCTGGACCCCAAAAGTAATCCTTATTTGCTGGAACGAATAGGAGCAAATTGCGCTTTTAATTCGGGAGCTATAAAATTTAACAACAAATATCTTTTGGTTGTTAGAGTTGAGGGCTGGGACAGGAAATCGTATTTTGCAATTGCCGAAAGCCCGAATGGTACAGGTAATTTTCGCTTTTGGGATAAACCGATCTTATTGCCAGAAACTGGTGAACCGGATGTTAATGTGTATGATATGCGATTAACAGCACATGAAGACGGCTGGATTTACGGCATATTTTGCACCGAGAGAAAAGATACCGATGCACCTAAAGGAAATACCAACATGGCCGTGGCAAAAGCCGGAATAGTTCGCACCAAAGATATGGTAAATTGGGAGAGATTACCTGACCTGGTTTCCCATACCGGACAACAACGAAATGTAGTTATGCACCCCAAATTTATTAATGGCAAATATGCTTTGTATACCAGGCCTCAAGATGGATTTATAGACGTAGGAGGTGGAGGGGGTATAGGTCTCGGATATGTTAAAAAGATGGAAAACCCTGTGGTTGAAAATGAAAAAATTATTAATGAAAAAAAATATCATACGGTTTACGAATTGAAAAACGGACTCGGACCAGCACCTATAAAAACCAAGGATGGCTGGCTTCACCTTGCACATGGTGTTAGAGAAAATGCTGCCGGGTTACGTTATGTTTTATACATGTTTATGACTGATCTGAATGATATATCAAAAACCATTTATCAACCTGCAGGATACTTTATGGCACCCCAGGGTGAAGAACGTGTTGGGGATGTGTCAAATGTATTATTTTCAAATGGCTGGATTAAAGAAGATAACGGCGATGTGTATATCTATTATGCTTCGTCTGATACCCGTATGCATGTTGCTGTATCGCATATCGATATTCTCGTTGATTATGTAAAAAATACACCGCCTGATGGTTTTCATTCAGGTAAATCAGTAGAGTCAATACTCCGGTTAATAGAAAAAAACAGTAACCTGTAATTAGTAAATACTTGATAAGTGAGATTATACATATACTTGTACTTTATTAATTACTTAAATACGTGAATTATGATTGCTGCAAATTTCTCGGAGTTCAGGACAAATTTAAAAATGTACCTTGATAACGTGGAGGATAACAATAAGATTCTGATTGTTAAGAGAAAGACTGGAAAAGGTACAGCGATGATTTCATTGGATGAGTATAATTCAATAATGGAGACGGTACATTTATTGAGTTCTAAAACAAATGCCAATAGATTATATGAGTCTATAAATCAAATGAAAAATGGAAAAAAATCACAAACGATTTGATTGAAGACTAATGAAAATCACTTTCTCAAAAAATGCTTGGGAAGATTATCTTTCATGGCAAAAAGAGGATAAAAAGATACTTCGTAAGATTAACGAGCTGATTAAGGATATTCAAAGGGAACCTTATGAAGGAATTGGCAAACCAGAGCCGTTAAAATATGATTTGGCCGGATACTGGTCACGGCGAATTGATTTGGATCATCGGTTGGTTTATCAATATCGGGATGACGAGATATTGATATTTGCCTGTAAATACCATTACGACAATTAAAAAAGAAAAATCCCGCCCTGAGGTATAAGAGGGTGGGATTTTTCAGTTTCTTGAATAGGATCACTACGATCCCAGTGTAGCCACCATCACCGCTTTAATTGTGTGCAGGCGGTTTTCGGCCTCATCGAATACGATCGAATGACCCGAT
>CAZWGG010000051.1:14498-14816 GCA_964633305.1 uncultured Bacteroidales bacterium | reverse complement strand
TTTACTCTCTGAAGGTTTGATGGTATATCATGTTCATCCCGATATGGTGACAAACCCTCGCGGCCCGAATACAACACATCCGCAGAAATTGTACATAGTATCTGCAGGGGCTGAAGGAGATCCTTATTACGACGACAGTTATTATGGACCGGTAAATTCCGGTTCATGTCTTTTTCCCGGATATAGTGATAATTCTGCATTAACCCCATATTCCGTTCCTTCAAATATAACCTGGAACGGACAATATGCAGATGGATATATAAGTGATATTGAATTTTACGAAAGTACCAACCTTGTAAAATTCGATTATTCAATCGA
>CAZWGG010000051.1:13332-14488 GCA_964633305.1 uncultured Bacteroidales bacterium | reverse complement strand
TATCAAATAAGAATATGGCCACTTTCTCCGCATGATATGAAGATAAAATGGAAAACTGTTATTCCACGGAATGTAATTATTAGTGCAGCTAAAACATATGAGGATATTGAACTTATAGATGGTATCGACTATAGTGTCGGCCAAACCCTCGGAGATTACAATACCATAATATATACCGGACCGGAAAAAGAACTTATACATTCAAATCTGGAACCCAATACCTTATATTATTATCATTTCTGGACTCAATATGAAGAGACCATGACTTATTCTCTGCCGGATATTGTTTGGAATACCACCAAGCAACCTATCGATACAGTTTATAACCTGAATTATAATGAGTCCTTTGAATTAAACAACTTTAAAAACTGGGATTTTGTTAACCATAGCAGTATGAGAGATGCATGGGACTTTTTATTTGCTCAAATTGGTACTATGTATGATACGGCAATATTCAATCAAGACCTGGAGGTAGAATTGATTTCCCCGATAATAAATGTGTCGGATGTAAATTATGTTAAATTAACTGTTAAGGAACATTATTATTACATAGAAGGTGAATTGGCTACCTTAAGCTATTCTCATAATAATGGATCGACATGGGATACCATAAAAGTGTACGACGAAACATTTGATGTCAGAGACAACTCTTATCTACTGAATACCGGTTCTTTTTCTCAAGTAAGGTTTAAATGGTCTTATTCGGGTGAAAACACTTATATGTGGTATATTTACAATGTAAACTGTAGTGCATACAACAAAGTAACAGATATTGAATTAACCATTGATCCTTCTTTTCTTTTTGTCAACGAATCAAGACAGATAAATGCCGACGTATTTCCCGCAGATGCTACAGATAATACAATTATATATACCTCAAGCGATCCGGAAGTTGCAATTGTAGACTCATTAACCGGAATAATTACCGGTGTCAGTCCGGGTTATGTGATAATTACAGGACGTTCGGTAGATGGTGCTGAAAATTATGTTGAGGTTACAGTCGTTCCTGAAGGGGCCATAGTTAATCTCATAACAATTCGTGCCCGCGGTACAAAAGGTGGTGAACATATCAACCTGATAACGAATGGGGTCCAGTTTCGTGACGGATGGACATTAACAACCGGGTACAAAGATTACACGGCTATTGTAGTAGGCG
>CAZWGG010000051.1:0-13322 GCA_964633305.1 uncultured Bacteroidales bacterium | reverse complement strand
GGTTATCTCGATGTTGAATTTACAAACGACGACGGAATAGAAAATGGTAGCGATGTACAAGTCGATTATGTGCTTGTTAACGGCGAACGGCGCGAAGCCGAAAACATGGAATACAACACCGGTGCATACGATAATGGTGAATGCGGTGGTGGCACACTTACCGAGTGGTTACATTGCAACGGTGTAATAGGTTTCGGGCATACTACCGATAACTTCGGTACCAACACACTAGTGATACGTGCCAGGGGTACACAGGGAGGCGAACATATCGATCTGTTAATTAACAGTATGACAATAGGCCAGGGCTGGTGGTTATCAACCGCTTACAATGAATTTACAGCAACTGTGGAAGGCGATGGTGATATAAACATTGAGTTTGATAATGACGGTACAGGCAAAGACGTCCAGCTAGACTGGGTAAAGGTAAACATACAGGAACCACGCCAGGCCGAAAACATGGAATACAACACGGCAGCTTATGCCAACAACGAGTGCGGAGGAGGTTCGTATACCGAGTGGATGCACTGTAACGGTGTGATAGGATTTGGTAACATATCTGATAATTTTGATAATGGTACATTAATTCCATGTAACATAAATGTGCCAAGAACGTCTGCATTACCAAACATAAATACGTCATACAGTAGTATGTATGTATCCGGCAACGGGCCTGACCTTTCTAATGTAAACCGATTTACAATAAACTGGTCATCAGAGCACAACGGATTATGGGATATATCCATGACAACCAGTAATGGTATCCCGAATTGGTACATAAACCTTATGGACAAGGTAACACAAACCTTTAACCAGTCAAACCCCTATATTACATTAATTGGAACAGGAATAGCAGGACTAGATGGTAATTATTGGGCAGAGATAGACGGAACAAACTTTGTAATGGTTTCAAAAACAGGATCATATACTATTTATTGTAGCAATTCATCAACTATGCCATGTGACGGATTTAAATCGCCAAGACCAAATGTTGAACAAGAAATAAATACAATGACCAGGGTATATCCAAATCCGGCAAAAGATAAACTGCATTTGGAGATATATGAGGAGGGTTCAAAAATAATCAGGGCAGAAATATATAATATGACCGGAGAAATGGTGAAGAACTTAAATATAGAGAGCACTAAAAGCATAATAGATGTTAGTGAATTACAGGAAGGATTATACTTGCTGAAAACTTCATTTTACGGAAATGTACATATTTATCGCTTTATGAAAAAATAATGAACATATAAATTAATTACAGATAATAGTCCGGGACTGTCTCTCAGCTTTTTTTTACCCCTTTGAGAATTGAATATTTGAACCCTTTCCCGAATTGTGCCCATAAAAATGAGTATTGAAGACAGCCTTAGGCTATTTCATTTTAGATACTTTAAAATACAGAAATGGAATAACATGTTATGAATAATTATAAACTTCTTTTATATACTTCCAATGCTCTTTTTCTTGCGAAATTATGCTCGACCATTGGAGAAGGATACTCCCTTGTCCCGAAGTCAGGGAGCCATTTTTTAACATATTGTAAATTTTTATCGAACTTTTTTAATTGTTCCGACGGATTAAATATCCTGAAATAAGGTACCGCATCACAGCCAGTACTTGCCGCCCATTGCCAGTTTCCGTTATTTGACGACAGTTCGTAATCCAACAATTTTTCAGCAAAAAAAGCTTCGCCCCATTGCCAGTCGATAAGCAGGTGTTTACACAAGAAGCTTGCAGCAACCATACGTACCCTGTGATCATCAACAGGTAGTTCCTGTAATATGTTTTCATCAAATATAAAAACAGGTAATACCGGGTAACCTGAAGCTAGGCATAGCTTAAAGCTATCTTATCCTCAAGTCGTAAGTCTCGTCTAAACCAGCATATTGAAATCATGCTTTACGTTTTGTTATCTCTTCAAAAGTTACTCATTTTTAAAAGGCCCGAATATATCGATAAGGGCTTTTTTTCTGAATTCAAATATCTTATTTAACCGTTTCCTTATAAATAAGGAATGTACAAGAGTTCCCAACAATCCCATAGGAAGCGTATACGTAACCAAATCTGTCATTAAAACACCATTTTTAATCGAAATAACTTTATGCTCATGGTGCCACATTTTAAAAGGGCCTATACGCTGTTCATCAACAAAAAAATCATTTTCATTCACATGTGTAATTTCAGTAACCCATCTGATTTTTATTTTCAATACAGGAGTAATTTTATAAAAAATTATAGCTAATAGTTATTCACTCGGTTCTAACCTCACTATTTTCTCCTTTAACTCTTTATTTTCACTCTCAAGCGCTTTTAGCCTTTTATTTATATCGATCATATAGAGTGATATTTCTTCTATTTTTTGTAAGATCTGAATGTTTATGGCTTTCAAATCCATACCTTCCGGTTCCATTTCTTTGGCCGGCTTAATACCGGGAAGGTGATTATTTTCATTAACAAACTGTTCCAGTGTTTCCAATGTCATTAAATTATAATCGCCGGAAAAAACATAGTCGGGACATTCCCCGCTGTTTAAATCCACTTTTACCTCGCATGCCCTTATTGTTCCGGAAACATCGAGTTTATAGTCGGGAGAGACTGTCCCTATTCCAATGTTTCCCTCATCTCTTGTGATCGTAAAATGTTTTGCAAAAGATAATGGATCATCTCCAGTACCGCCAACAATATGTAGTTTATTATCATACCCATCATATAATAATGCAGCACCTGTTCCCCCTGAACTTTCTTCAAAAAACAGATAATTCTTTTCTCCGCTTCCCAATGAACTCGATTTAATGTTTCCTTTTACATGCAATTTCTCGTCTGGACTAATAGTACTTATTCCAATTTTGCCACCCATAAAATAGGAATCACCATTTGTATGTAGTTGTATTTTGGTATCTCCAGCTACATTTCTAAACTGAAAAAATGGATCACCGTATACACCCTGAAATACCAGATGATGACTACTTCCCATTTTTACATCAATGGCATAAGAGTTTGACCTATTAAATCTTAAATGATTAAATTCTGATGAATAAATTTCTAATGGTAAAGCAGGATTATTAGTACCTATTCCGATTTTTCCCATAACCCTTAAATCTTTTGCTAACTGCATTGTCCCTTGTGTATTCAATGCTGCAATAGGATTTTGGTCGGCAACACCCCAGGTCCATCCTCGTGAAGCATCATCATTCATGTTCATTTTAATGGAATAAGTTGTTACAGGCCCATAAGTATAATTAGAAGTGGACCCCATATGTATCTTATAATTATCATTGCTCCAAAATCTCAAACCGTTTCCATGGCCAGGAGTAACATCATAATATTGTTGCTGTGCAAAGGTTAACACTGAAAAGCCAAGAAATACTACAAGTGTAAATAAATTCTGTTTTTTCATTTTTTAGTTATTTAGGTGTTCTAATTTAAAGCTCAATTCCGCAATTTGTACACTTTTTTTGAAAGAAATTAAACCGGGTACCACAATTTTTGCATTTATAGCTTTTTTCTTGTATGGTAAGCCATTCTTCAAGTCCTTTTTCTTTGTATAATTTCATTTTGTCATCCACTTCTTTATGGTACGGATACCGCTTATCATTCATAAATTTTATAATTACATCACATTGGTATTCATCACAATCATAACATATTCTCGTGTTTTTCCGTTTATTACAGGCTACTATTTCACATTTTGCACACCAACCAGCTTTAATTTTGCTGTTACACCCTTCACAGGTTTCATAAAAGTTTTCTTTTTTGTAATCAACCGGTTTTACTGCTTCTGTATCATGGTAATTAGGACAAGCGCCACAGTACAACCCACAGTAGCCCAGTAATGAATCTTTTGTTTTTACTTTGGTTTTATAATAATAGGTATGATTGCAATGATCGTCTTTTTGCATTAATGTTTTTGCCCGGGAAAAACCGATTTCCCGGCTAAATGCTGGTGTAGTGTAATAATCGGTTGCACAAGCCATGTGGTACAGCCAACTGTGCATATTTGTTTTTTCGGCAAGTTCAAAAATAGGGCACTTGGTAACACGAAAAGTGAAAACATCATTTTCCTGTTTACTGGTAAACTCAAAACCTTCTCCCTCTAATGGTCCCCATAGCACCCGAATAAAATCTTGCACTTCTGTTCCTTCCTTTGCCTCTCTTTTTCCTTTTTCCGGCCAATCATTTTTGATATTTATCTTAATGAATTGTTCTACCGTTTCCTTGGCTTTCTCTCCATATTCGTCAGATAGTTCGTTAAGAAGTTCAACCGAATCTCTTTTTCCCCACCCTTCTTTAAACCGGGAAAGAATCTTATGTTCTAAAGAATTAACTTCAAAAAAATCAGTTAATTCAGCATTTAATGCATCGGCAATCCAGCCAAAGTAATTGAGAAATTCATCGTTATTTTTTGTGCCTGTCATTTTTTTTGATGTATTACGAAAGATAATACTGGTTTTAGCAGATAAAAATTGTATTCCAATACAGGATATCACCCCGCACTGAAATGTTTTTTTAAGAAAATTTTTTCGGTCCATTAGTAATTGTTTTAATTTATAGTGAGGAAATTGGTATTGTCACAGTTTTGCAAATTACTTTTATAACTATTTGAAATAACTAAAATATAAATTTACAACTACTTATCAAAATACAAGCAGGAGTATTGATATTTAAGCTATAATATTTATTCTTTTTGAACGATATTTAAGTTGTTTAAATTTAAATATATTACATATTCAATCTTTTTTAACTATTAAAGATATGGGGTTAGATTATACGGATGGATGTGTGAACTTCAGGGATGTCGGGGAATTTATTAATTTAATACGGCAAGACAAAAAGTTTCCTGAAGGAAAAATATACAGGGGAGGTTGCATCGATTATATTAAAAGTGAATCTGAAATTGGAAATCCTAAATCTATTTTTAATTTGAGAAATGGACCTGATCCGACAAGATTTAATGTTGATTATTACCATTTCCCAATGTCAAACAAAGTTGAAAAATATGACACCAGCCAAAAAGAAGTAAAGCAATGGTTAAATAAGATCATTAAAGAGTTTGAAAATCCGGAATTAAAATATCCTGTTTTAATACATTGCCTATCGGGGAAAGACAGAACAGGAATAGTTATAGCCACTATACTTTTTATTGTTGGCATTGAAAGGGAAGTGATAAAAGAAGAATATTTATTAAGTGACGGAGAAGTGGATGAAATGCTTATTTACCAAGCCTTAGACGGAATAAAAAATATCGAAAAATACTTTGACCGTATAGATATAGAAAAGGTTAAAATGAATTTGTTAAAAGAAATATAAAAGTAGGTTTTATAAACAAAAGGTAGGGCAAATTATTTTTTTCTGGCTATTTCAACAACCCGTTCTACAAATTTAGCTTTTGTATTTGTATACCCTTCCCTGTCATGTCTATATTTCATCGCCAATTCCTGTTTCAAGTTTGCATACTCTAATGCTACATCCGGGTTATCACTAAGATAGTCCCTGAAGTATAATTCATCCCAATCGCCTGGATACCTCACATGTATATGATATGCCTGTCCCTTAAATCCGCTTTTTGTATACCCTTTTACAAACATCATGTGTGGTGGAGGATTTTCGGGTTTTGGAATGTAATAATAATTATTATTTGTTAACTTATCAATTAGCTGTTGCGAATTTGTTTTTTCCGGTACTTCAACAAGTATATCTATTGTTGGTTTGCTGATTAAATTAGGAATTGCAGTACTACCTATATGTTCTATCCTAACTATGTTATTTATTCCTATTATTTTTTCAATTACATGTTTTTCATTCTTATAGATAATACTCCATTTTTCATTAGGTTCTGACAATATTATCGGGAATAACTTTCCTAATTCTTCCGGGGTCAACTGGTCTAATTCTTTTTGTTTCATTACTTGGTTGAATGACAAAAATGGCTGAAAGGAGAAGCTTGCCTGCATTTTCTGTAGTAAACCCGAAAATAGGCACTGCAGAAAACAAAACTAAATCAGCTCCAATTTTCAAAGCTAATGTAATCATTTTTTATAATCATACAAATTAACTGCTTGAACCATACAATTTAAAGGTATTAACTCTCGTTTAAAAGGTATTATGTTGATGAATAGGAAAAAACAAGGTTTCATAACTGCCGTGGGAATAATCTTACTGTTTATGGCAGTCTCAATGGAGAATGATCCGGTAAAAACTCTTATTGAGCGCACAATAGATTCTAAGCTAAAAAAGAAAATAGTTGCTTTTAAAAAGGGCGGATACGAACGTACAATTAACTGTAAAAATTACGATCCGGAGACAATCATCAAATCTGCCAAAACTTTTTTAGGTGTACCTCATAAAATGGGAGGAACAAGCGCTAAAGGAATAGATTGTTCAGGATTGGTTATGATAGCCCATAAGCATAACCAGGTAACCCTTCCACACTCTAGCAACGAACAGGCACGGTATGGCACTATTATACTTTCCATAGAAAAACTTAAAAGAGGCAATTTGGTTTTTTTTCATTCCACTTATAACACATCAAACTTAGTAACGCATAGTGGTATATACCTGGGTGAAGGCACGTTTATACATGTCTCAACAAAAAATGGTGTAATTGTTTCTGACATTAATAGCGATTACTGGAAAATTCATTTTTTGTTTGGAACCAAGTTAATGTAGTAAATCATAAATAAGTTTTATATTTTGTTCATTTGCTGCATGAAAAATTCTTTTATCCCCTCCACGCGAAAGCCGATTACTCTCTTCAGTCGTGAAGATATACGTTCTTCCCTGCGGTAACAATGACATCTTTCATCATCATGCTGTTTAACAATTAATTGGAAATCATTCGCAAATAAAAATCTATGAATGAGCTACAGAAACAGCCACGAATGCACGAATTATACTTGTATTTGCAAATGAACACAGATGAATTCATAATAATTTTATTTATAATTCGTGCATTCGTGGCCACTTTTATTAGCTGTTTTTTTGTTAATTTGTCATTTGTCACAAAATCAACTACTTAGAGTTACTCGGTACCACAATATGAAACCTCTACAAGGTTAAGCCCTTTGATAACTTAATAGCTCTACAATAATGAAATCACTACGCGATAATCCAACTTCTACGAAGTTGCAATATTGTAGCAAAACAGGTAACAGCAGAAGGGTAAAACTTCGTAGAAGTTTCATCGGTTTATATTTTTAATTATTCACTTTCAGACAGGCACTATTTTGAGCCTGTCCATAAAGTAAAAAAACAGTTTAAAATTCACATGCAAAAATTATATAGTTCAAAAAGCCACTTTATCACTTCACATTTTTTTTATCGCAATTCATTCTTCAATATCTAATTTTGTCTTAATAGAACTGATTAACAGAAATACAAGAACCACCTACACAAGGCATTTCTAGGCCTAAGTCTTAACAATATAATTAAATAAGTTAAAAAACACGATGCAACTCTTATAAAAAAAAACTGTCATTAAAATTAAAATGATAAAAAAGGCATGAAAAATGCGCTGATAATTAATGGAATAGCTTTAATTCTATTTAGTATACAAATAGAAATTACAGCACAAAAAGCAAATGATAAAACAGGTTGGTTTGATAAACATCCGATAAACATTTCATTTGGCAATGCTTCTGCTGGAATGCCTATCACAGATATATCTGTAAAACCATTTTATCCGATACTTTCCTTAGGCACTGAATTTTACTACAAACAAAGTGATCATTCTGATTTTTTTCAAACTGCAAATATCAATTATTACTATGCTAAATACAGCACTTCAGCTATTATGTTCAACACAGAAGTTGGTTATCGTTATTTGTTCAACTTTTCTCTATTTGTTGAAGGTATGCTAGGTGTTGGATATTCTCATTTATTCAGGCCTAATGCAATTTACAAACTAAATAACAACGGAGAATATAAACAAGTTAGAGATTATGGGACACCTACTTTTATGTCAGATTTTAGCTTTTCATTAGGATATAATTTTTTTAAAAAACAACAATTGCCTTTACACCTTTACCTTAAATATGGAAATTATGTAGACATTTTTTATGCTCCGGATATTCCGGCATTACCTCATAATTCAATTCAAATAGGGGCAAGATTTTTTGTTCACAATAAAAACCGTAAAAATGAAAACTAAAATTTTATTTTCAATAACGATAATAGTTGGAACTTTATTTATTATTCTTTCTTGCATGAAAGAAGAAGATTATTTGCCAATAACAGGTGAGAACTATATAAATTTTCCGGATAGTAGCGACAAAAATCCAAGATCGTACGAATACCAAAGCTTGTTAGACAAATATGTTCAAAAAGGAATACCGGGTATTGTTCTGCTAATTTATTCTCCCGGCGATGGTTTATGGGTTGGCTCTTCAGGCTATGCTTGTATTGAAAATAAAACACCTATGCAAAAAAACAGTATTGTATACTCTGCCAGTATTGGAAAAACTTATTGCGCAGTAGCTACTATGCAACTTATTGAAGAAGGAAAAATGATGTTAGATGATAAAATAAACAAATACTTGGAACCTGGTGTTTGTAATAAACTACCAAACGGGAATTCCATAACCATTAAAAACTTATTAGGACATACATCCGGTATTGAAAATTTTGAAGAAGGACCGGATTTTATAGCGGATGTATTAAACGATCCTTATTCAATACAAACAAAAGATATAATTAAATATGAGTATAATAAAAAAGCTTTGTTTAAGCCAGGCGAAGGTTATAAGTACTCATCAACAGGTTATGAACTTCTTGCAAAAATAATTGATAATGTAACGGGAGAAAATCACAGTAAATACTATACTTCAAGTATATTCGAACCGTTAGGCGCGGAAAATACATATTATAAAAATGAAGCGGGATTTCCAAAACCCAATGGCCTTGTAAATAGTTATTTCGACAGGTTAGGAAATGGTAAAATCGAAAATGTATCAGATATTAATAATTATATAACCTCAATATTAACAGGATCGGATGGAATTATGGCTTCGGTTTACGATTATTATTTATTTATTGAAGCATTGGTTAATGGAAAATTAGTAAGCCAGGAATCATTTATTGAGATGACCCAATGGAGAGATACATATTCATGGACAACTAATCAATATGGATTGGGATTACAAAAAAGAGAAACCAAATATGGAGACAAAATAGGTCATGATGGTGATGCAATGGGAGCTGCGGCAGATATGTATTATTTCCCGGATACGGACATTATAATTGTATCAGCTACTAATTTAGGAACATTTCTTGAATCAAAGGTAGTAAAACTGTATAATGATGATTTTCAAAAAGAAGTACTAGATGTTGTATTCAACTAATAATTCAAATATTGTGAAAATAAAAATTCTTCTTGCCATAATATTTCTTAATTTGATCGTAAATTTCAACCAGGCCCAAGGACTCTTTCAAACTATCCACGGAAGAGTAACAGATAAAGATTCAAAAATAGCTATACCCGGAGCTACGATAATAATTGATCAAATACAACCCCCTATTGCCACTGTGGCCGATACTTCCGGATTTTTTAAACTTAAAAATGTTCCTGTAGGAAGGTATAATATTGAGGTAAATTGTATGGGATACAATCCTTATTTAATACCTGAATTATTGGTTACTTCTGGCAAAGAACCAGTATTAGATGTTCAGTTAACCGAGTCAGTAATACGTTTGGATGAAGTAGTAGTAAAACCTAAAATGGATAAAAATAAACCGGTAAATTCAATGGCATTGATAAGTGCAAGGGCTTTTACCGTTGAGGAAACAAGAAGATATGCAGGTTCTGTAGACGACCCGTTAAGGGCTGCCTCTGTTTTCGGAGGAGTTGTTACGGGTCCTTATATAAGTGAAAATTTAATAGTAGTAAGAGGAAATTCTCCAAAAGGAATTTTATGGAGACTTGATGAGGTTGATATTCCAAATCCAAACCATTTTGGTGAAGTAGGAGCTTCTCATGGAGGTGTTACTGTTTTTAGCAGTCAGTTGCTGACTAATTCAGATTTTTATACGGGAGCTTTTCCCTCCGACTATGGAAATGCTTTAGCCGGAGTTTTTGATATAAAATTCAGAAATGGAAATTTCAATAAACGTGAATATTCTTTCCAGATAGGTTTAGTGGGCATTGAAGCTTCTGCCGAAGGACCTTTTAAAAAAGGAAAACAGGCCTCTTATTTAATAAATTACCGGTATTCAATTTTTAGTCTGGCAAAAGTCATTTTCACAGATATGTTAAACATGACCGAAATAGAAGATGTTCCGTTATACCAAGATTTATCGTTTAAAATTAACATTCCAACAAAAAAATATGGGACATTCTCAATACTTGGAATCGGAGGATTAAGCCAATCATATCTTAATCCTGAAAAAGATTCAACAAAATGGGAATACCAGGCAGATCCGAGGTATGCCACAAACCGGACTAAAGAAAAAGACGGATCTGATATGGGGGCTGTTATTATTTCTAATAATTTTACTATATCAGCAAAAACCCGGGTAAAAACTTCACTGTCTGCATCGATCAACAGGGCGTATGATGATGAAAAGTTTTTAAATGATGACCTAATCACTTACAGTAAAACAGAAGATGATGAGTACTATAAAACCAAGATATCAATTAACTCGTATGTAAAACATAAGTTTTCATCAGACCTTATTAATAAATCGGGATTTAGCTTTAGCCGGATAAATTCAGACATAGATTTGCATAATTATAATGAAACCACAGAAATACTTGAACAGGGGTATAAAGGAAAAGGAGGAGGAGAATTACTTCAGGTCTATACACAATTTAAATACAATCCGGTAAAAAATATTGAGATTAATTCAGGTTGTTATTTTCAGCATTTTTTTGTTAACAATGACTATTCTATTGAGCCAAGGTTTGCCATAAGGTGGGCTTTGAATGAAAAGCAAGCAATAGGTTTTGGGTATGGCAATCATAGCCAGTTAGAAGAAATTGGATTATATCTCGTCGGAAAAAATAATTCATCAGGAGGTACGGAGTTTCCAAACAAAAATTTAAAGATGTCAAAAGCCCATCATTTTGTTATAAGCTATGACCAAAGTATTAATGACTATACCCGTATAAAAGTCGAACCCTATTTTCAATATTTATATAATATCCCAGTAGTTGATAATTCTTATGAATCGGTATTAAACAACAGCTATATTTTTACCGGAGATTCTTTGGTTAACAAAGGTTCCGGAAAAAATATGGGTATTGATATTACCATTGAAAGGTTCTTACATAACAATTTTTACTATCTAATCACTGCTTCTTTATTTGATGTTAAATATACCGGTGGAGACGGTATTGAACGCAACGGAAAATGGGATAATACAGCCTCATTGAACATATTGGCCGGTAAAGAATACAAGTTGGGTAAAAATTATAAAAATAACATACTGGGAATAAACGGAAGGATTACCCTCGTAGGTGGAAGAAGAGATACCCCAGTCGATTTAGTGCAATCAATAGCAGAACAACGAACGGTGCATAACTGGTCGGAAGCATATACGCTAAGACAACCTGCTTTTTTTAATGTTGACCTCACAGTGACATACCGTATAAACAAGCCTAAGCATTCAAGTGTTTGGGCATTGCAAATAAAAAACCTTTTAATGAATGTCCCTAAAACATATTACTATTTCAGTAAGAATTACCAGAATATAAGACAAGATAAAGGAATAGGACTATTTCCTTTTATAAGCTATAAGATTGAATTTTAGTTATTATAAAACTAAAAATAATATTTGAACAGTCTCTAAAAGAATAGCAAAATAATTAATGAAATTACTGGTATTTAACCACTAGTTATAAACCAAAATTTCCTGCTTTGAAAAAAAAATTTCCACAGCAGGAAATTGAAATTTTCACGTGTGAAAAAAAAATTTTCACGGCAGAAAATTTTTAAAAATGCAATATATGGCACAATTTCATTCTTATCATTTGAGAAATTGAGATAATCTCCTCACTTATTAGGTCATCCCTCCATCCAATTCAAGAAAACAGCCACCCTGGCTTTGCTAACCAAAATATTTATCACCTGTTTTTATTAAAAGGGGATGACTGGTTAACCAGTTTATAATCAAACTACTGCTTTTCCCGTTACCAGTTTTTTTCCGTTACTAGCAATTGTGGAATAAGAGTCTGAAACCCATAAGCGTAACCGTGTAGCCCTTCCCCACCCTAGCAACGAACAGGCACGGTATGGCGCTATTATACTTTCCATAGAAAAACTTAAAAGAGGCAATTTGGTTTTTTTTCATTCCACTTATAACACATCAAATTTAGTAACCTATAGTGGTATTCACCCGATTAAATACAGGTTTATGCATACTTCTAGCAAAAGAAGTGTAATTGTTTCTGTCATTAATAGCAATTATCAAAAAGTAACCTTTTGTTTATGAGTAAATTAAAAAGTTCTTATTAATATATTTTTTATTGTTTGATTTTTTGAACAAACGATTGTACATTTATAAAAAAACAAAAACTATTCAATTTTTACAATTGAAGAAGTAGAAAGATGTGGAATTTATAGGATAGGGATATTGTAAAACAGGAACTTTTTGGTGCAAGGAAGATAGTAGAAATTGATGGTAAGTAATTTATTTTTAACAAATTGAGATAGGCTAAAGGAAAGATTCTTTATTCTGTTGATTGATTATTGCCGATCCAATTATCTAAAAAACATGTAATAAAAATGCTTTGCTTTAATAAACCTATTGTCATTGCCCCTGGAAAGATTACAAGTTATAAAGACAACAATCGTAAGTTTGGTCCGCAAGTAAACGGTAAACTAATATCATGTCCCATAATACAACATAACAATGACAATGCTGGTATTGAAACAGGCAATCCGGATAAAAAATATGGAGTAAATGGAAAAATAAAGGCTGCCGGAAAGCAGCAACTACCTTATATGAATGATCAGGCTATATCTTCTTCGAAGACTATAAGCTTTTGTCGCTTAACGACCTGGCTCAAAATATTAAAGAACACCAGGAAAGAAACACCTTCCCGGCATCATCTCCGAAAAAGAGACATTAAAAATAAGTATATGTAGAAAAAGCGGACGCCGAAAAGCTTTAACAGAGTAAGCATTAAAACTAAATTTTTATTATTATGAAAAAAATTTATTTACTGATCGGAATTTTACTTTTTACACCAGGTGCCTTTGCGCAAACAGAATGTACTTTTACAGGTACAGGTGCAGGCAACAGCAACACCACAGGTGATTATAACACATTTAACGGTTACAGGAGCGGTTATTCTAATACCACGGGGAGCGACAACACTTTTATAG